>JBEKTA010000001.1:0-26597 GCA_049516515.1 Methanoregula sp.
GGGTACAAGAACCACCCGATCATCACGATCAGCGGGACCTGCGACGCGTGCGGGATGTGCGTGGACGAATGCCCCCGCACCATCCTTGCCGTCAAGGGCAAGAAGGTCGAGGTCATCGAGGGTAAGCTTCCCGACTGCTCTATGTGCAAGCTCTGTGAAAAGGCCTGCATCGCAAGCGGCATCGGGGACGAACCGGCGATCAAAATTACCGCCGCGCCTGACCGGTATATTTTTGTGGTTGAGGGAGACGGGTCGCTACAGACAAAAGAGATCATGGTTCAGGCACTTTCCTACATAAAGGAGCAGGCAAACGAGCTGGAGAGACAGACAAGCGAGATTTCAGGGGAGGAAAAGAAATGACACGACAAGTGGAGAAGACGAACCCCCGTCTTACCAACCTCATTTCACTCTTAAAGAACATGTCACGAGAGAATGAGGCAAAGATCTGGCGTGAAATTGCAGGCAGGCTGGAGACCCCCAACCGGAACTACGCCGAGGTTAACCTGTCCAAGATCAACCGCTACGCCCACAACGGCGAGATCATTCTCGTACCCGGAAAGGTGCTGGGCAGCGGCGTGCTGGAGCAGTCCGTGAAGATTGCAGCGCTGAATTTTTCCGAATCAGCAACGAGCAAGATCAGGGACGCAAACGGGCAGTGCATGACGATCGAGCAACTGTTAAAGGACAACCCCAAGGGAAGCGGTGTCCGGATCCTGAGGTGAACGAGACTATGGTTACCGTAATTAACGGAGACGGGCTCATCCTTGGAAGGCTTGCAAGCATTACCGCCCAGCGTGCCCTTGCCGGTGAAGAGATCGCGATCGTGAATGTCGAGCAGACCATCATCTCCGGCAGCCGCGCACGCGTTCTCGGCAACTACTACCACAAGCGCGAACGCGGCGCATCCGGTGATCGCTGGGGACCATTCGTCCCGCGCCGGCCGGATCATCTCATGAAGCGGACCATCCGTGGTATGCTCCCCTACAAGCGCCCCCGTGGCATTGACGCGTTCAAACGCATTAAGTGCTACGTCGGTGTCCCGGCGGAGTTTGCCGGCGTAACGATGGAAGTCCCCGAAGAAGTCCACATGGACCGGCTCCACAACCCGCAGTTTATTACACTCGGAGCGGTCTGCACGGCCCTCGGAGCCAAGTTCTAAGGTGGTCACCATGGCAAAGATCATAAACACAAGCGGAAAACGCAAGACAGCAATCGCACGGGCGACCATAAAGGCAGGGAAAGGCGTGATCCGGGTCAACTCCGTGCCGCTGGAGAAGTACGGCACCGAGACCACCCGGATGAAGATCGCCGAGCCGCTCCTCCTTGTCCCCAGCGCGGCAAACGAAATTGACGTGACCATCGACGTCTCCGGCGGCGGTGTCATGGGACAGGCCGAGGCAGTGCGCACAGCACTTGCCCGGGGTATCTTAGAGTGGACGAACGATCCTGCAATCAAGGATGTCTACCTGGCATACGACAGGACGCTCTTAGTTAACGATTCCCGTCAGAAAGAAGCCAAGAAACCCCACGGCCGTGGTGCACGCAAGAAGTTCCAAAAGTCTTATCGTTAAACAAACAATATAAGAGAGGTCGAAAATCTTGATACCCGTACGATGTTTCACCTGTGGAAAAACCATTTCCACAGCGTGGGAAGAATTTAAGGCGCGGCGGGAGAAAGGCGAGGATCCTAAAAAGATCCTCGACGATCTCGGTATCACCCGATACTGCTGCCGGCGCATGCTTCTGACACACAAAGAGATCATTGATGAACTCAACCCGTATCAGTGATATGAACGAGGGGTCGTAGGGTAGCCTGGTCTATCCTATTGCGTTCGGGACGCAGTGACCTGAGTTCAAATCTCAGCGACCCCATTTCCAGACAGTAAACAATGGAACAATTTTCGAGGACAAGGAATGCAGACGCAAGTTTACACCCGGTATGAACGGGCGAGGATTATTGGAGCAAGGGCTCTGCAGATATCAATGGGTGCTCCGTTACTAGTCACTACTTCACGGATCGATCCTTTGGAGATCGCCATCGAGGAATTCAACGAGAACGTTATCCCCATTACGGTAAAGAGACGCTGATAGAAACATGACGACCATTGAGGCAATCGAGCTGCGGACGATCCTTGACAGCCGGGGAAACCCGACGGTCGAGGCCGAGATCTTCACGACCAGCGGTTTTGGCCGGGCAGCAGCCCCGAGCGGTGCAAGCACCGGTGCGGCGGAAGCAAAAGTCCTGCCCCCAAGGGAGGCAATTGACAATGCCGTCCAGAACCTTGTTCCTGCACTTATCGGGATGGACGCATCCGAACAGGAATGTTTTGACGATCAGCTCCGCGATATCGACGGAACGGAAAACTTCTCCGGTATCGGGGCAAACGTGGCAGTCGCGCTCTCCTTGGCAAATGCGAAGGCCGCCGCGTCAGCACTCGGCCTCCCGCTCTTCCGGTACTTGGGCGGGGTGTTTGTCAATGAGATGCCGCTCCCGCTCGGTAACGTTGTCGGTGGCGGTGCGCATGCGGCAAACGCGACCGAGATCCAGGAATTCCTGATTGTTCCCGGGGGCGCAGCGGATGTCGAAGAGGCAGTCTTCGCAAACGCCGCCGTTCACAAGAACGTCAAGGAACTCTTAACGAAAAAGGGAATTGCCGCCGGCAAGGGTGATGAGGGTGCATGGGCACCGCAGATTGATGATGCCCTTGCATTTGAGCTCATTGCCGAGGCAACCGGACGCGTGGCTGACGAGATGAATGTCTCGGTCGATATGGGAATCGACGTTGCATCGAGCCAGATGTGGACAGGTGCCGGGTACAAGTACCGCGACCGTGTCCGCTCGACCGAGGACCAGATCGCGTATATCGCCGAGCTCGTCGACAAATACAATCTTGTCTATGTCGAAGATCCTCTCCACGAAGACGATTTCGATGCGTTTGCAGAGCTCAACCGCCAGATTGGCGACAAGTGCCTGCTGTGCGGGGACGACATCTTTGTTACCCAGGTCGACCGCATCGAGAAGGGCATCGAGACCGGTTCTGCAAACTGCGTCCTCATCAAGCCAAATCAGGTCGGGACATTATCCGACACCTTCGAGGCCGTCCGCCTCGCTCACACCCATGGTCTGGACACGGTGATGAGTCACCGGTCCGGCGAGACCACGGATACCACCATTGCACACCTCGCCACTGCTTTCTCCTGCGTATTCTTAAAATGCGGAATAGTTGGCGGCGAACGCATTGCCAAATTAAACGAACTCATTCGCATAGAGGAACAACTATGACCCCAGTAAACGAGATGGAAATCGAATTAAAGGAACCGCTCATCCCCGTCGAGGAGTATCTGGCAGCCGGTGTCCACATCGGCACCCAGCAGAAAAGCGAGGACATGAAAAAGTTCATCTACCGCGTCCGCGGTGACGGGCTCTATATCCTTGATATCCGCGAGACCGACGCCCGGATCAAGACCGTTGCAAAGTTCTTGAACCAGTACGAGGCACCCGATGTCCTTGTCGTCACGTCCCGGCAGTACGGCCAGTACCCGGCAAAGAAGTTTGCCGACACCATTGGTGCCATGTCCGCGACCGGCCGGTTCATCCCGGGCCTCTTGACAAACCCCGTCCTTGACGGGTATATCGAGCCTAAAGTCATCGTCGTGACCGACCCGATTGGCGACGCACAGGTCATCAACGAGGCCGTCCAGTGCGGTATCCCGGTTGTCGCGCTCTGCGATACCAACAATATGACCCGATTCGTCGATCTCGTGATCCCGACAAACAACAAGGGCCGGAAAGCGCTCTCGATGGTATACTTCCTCCTGGCCCGCGAGATGTTGCGCCTGCGTGGGATCTCGACGGCCCTCACTCAGGAAGATTTCGAAACCGAGATCTGATGCGATCCCCTTTTTTGGATCGATCGTTAGATATAACAGTACATCCAGAGGGTTGATCCGATGAAGACGCGTCCATGCGCCGTAGCGGGCATGTTTTATCCCAAGGATCCCTCCCATCTCGGACAGCTGCTGGAAGATTTCTTTTCCAGAACTGTCCCGGGCGGGAACTCCCTTGGGATCGTCTGCCCGCATGCCGGGTACATCTACTCCGGGCAGGTCGCTGCCCACGGGTTTTCCACGGTCTCGCCTGATTTTTCCGGCACGTTTGTGGTGATCGGGCCTTCCCATCACGGGTATCTTACAAGTGTATCTGCAATCCCGTGGGAAACCCCCCTCGGGATTGTCGATACCGACACGGAGTTTATCGGGGCGCTGGATATCGGGATTGATGAGCCCTCCCATGTGGAAGAGCATTCGATCGAAGTGCAGATGCCGTTTATCAAGTACCGGTTCCCCCGATCACGGGTCGTACCGGTGATGATGGGTGAACAGGACCCCGCCCATGCCGCGGTGGTCGCAGAAAAGATTGTCGCTGCACAGCGGCTGACGAAAAGGGATATCCGGATCGTCGCGTCCAGCGATTTCTCGCACTATGTGCCCGAGGCACAGGCAAAAGACGGCGATCTCTACGCGATCGATGCGCTTACCACGCTTGACGTGAAGGAATTCTATAAGCGGATCCGGGAGAAACGCGTTACGGCTTGCGGGTACGGCCCGATTAGCGCCATGGTCTCTATATGCATGTGCATGGGGGCACGATCCGGGCGACTGATCCGCTACGGGACCAGCGGCGATGTTTCAGGCGACCATAGTGCGGTCGTGGGGTACGCAGCCATTGCGGTGATGTAGGTTGGCAACGTGGAGTGCGCCGGGCAAGGTATTTCTGTTCGGCGAGCATGCAGTGGTATACGGAAAGCCTGGCATCGCCATGGCAATCAAGCCCCGTGTCTTTGTGACCGTGAGAAAATCACGGCGCCCCCAGCGGGCAAAATCCCCATATATTGACGGGTGCTTTGACGCGATGGGCGTCGTCGGGAGCGTGTACATCAACTCGCAGATCCCAAGTTCCTCGGGACTCGGGTCCTCTGCGGCAGTAACGGTCGCAACGCTGTCGGCCATTAACGACGAGTTTGCCATCGGCAAAAACCGGGAAGATATCGCAAATATGGCATTTGAGATCGAAAAAACGGTGCAGAAAGGGCGGGCGAGCCCCACGGATACCACGGTTTCCGCGTACGGGGGGATCGTACTTATCACCGGCGGATCGCGCCGTCGCCTCCCCCCCCAGAACATGCATCTGGTGATCGGCGACTCAATGGTTTCGCACAGCACATCAAAGATGGTCGAGCAGGTTTCGGACCTTAAAAAGAGCAATCCGAAGATTGTCGATCCGATCCTGGATGCAATAGAGGGTGTCAGCCTCGCTGCCATCCACCACCTGAACAATCCCAAGGAACTGGGCAGGTATATGAACATGAACCACGCGCTGCTTGATGCGCTTGGCGTCGGGCACCCGCAGCTCTCCCGGCTTGTGCTCTCTGCCCGTTCGGCGGGGGCATATGGTGCAAAACTCACGGGTGCCGGTGGCGGGGGGTGCATGGTGGCACTCTGCGCAAAGCCGATCCTGCACCGGGTCGCCCATGCGATCCAGGCCTGCGATGCGCGGGCGATCGTGACCAGTATAGACACCGAAGGAGTACGGAAGGAGAAGAATGTCTGACCGGGTCATCCTCAAATTGGGCGGCAGCGTGATCACGGACAAGGGTGCCGACTGCGCGATCAACCGGACTGCGCTTGCAGGGATTGCGGCGGCCATTGCCGGGGCACACGAGGCTCAGATCATCGTTGTCCACGGCGCCGGTTCCTGCGGGCATCCCGAGGCGCACCGCTACCACCTTGACAAGGGCGTAGTCACCGGGCAGACGGAAGGGATCTACGTGACCCACCGCGCTGTCAGCGCCCTGAATGATGCGGTTACGAGCGCCCTGCGGGAAGCCGGTGTCCCGGCGCTCGGTGTCCATCCGCTCCATGTCGGCGTCTCCGACAAGGGCAGGCTCGTCGCGTTCGAGAGCAAGCATCTCGAACAGATGCTCGTGCTTGGGATGGTTCCTGTGATCCACGGCGACGTGGTGATGGATCTTTCACGCGGAGCCTGCATCGTATCGGGTGACCAGCTCGTGCGGTATCTCGCGGTTGCACTGAAATGCACCCGCGTGGGACTCGCCACCGATGTACCGGGAGTGCTGGATGGGGGGCATGTTGTCCCGGAGATTACTCCGGAGACCGTGCCAAAACTCCAGATCGGCAACTCGACACACACCGATGTAACCGGTGGAATGAAAGGGAAAATTGACGAACTGCTCGGGCTTGCCAAATCAGGCATCGGTGCAGATATATTTCATGTCTCGCGTCTTGGGGATTTCCTTGCCGGAAACGACCATGGCGGGACAAAAGTACGGGGAAAGGGGTATGGCCGATAAGAAACGGTTCACATCGTCGCGTAAACTCGACCACCTGCGCATCTGCGCGGAGAAGGAAGTCGAGTCCGGCGACACAGGGTTTGGTGAGGTCAGGCTGGTCCATAATGCGCTGCCGGAATGCGACATGCGCACAATTGACCTGTCCACCCGGTTTCTGGGTCACACCCTTTCATCTCCCCTCTTTATCTCGGCAATGACCGGCGGTCATCCGGGAACAAAAGAGACAAATGCCCGCCTCGCCCGGATCTCCGAACGATTCGGTCTGGGGATGGGTGTGGGCTCGCAACGGGCAGCGCTTGAGAACCCGAAACTTGCGGATACGTTTTCGGTCGTCCGCGATGAGGCGCCTCATGCGTTTCTTGTCGCGAACCTCGGTGCCGTACAGCTCCGCGACCACGGGACTGCGTGGGTGGAAAAGGCCATCGAAATGATCGGCGCGGACGCGATTGCGATCCACCTCAATTTCCTGCAGGAGGCTATCCAGCCGGAGGGCGACCATAACGCGACCGGCTGCCTTGCTGCAATTGCAGCACTTTGCGCGGAGATAAAAACTCCGGTGATCGTCAAGGAGACCGGGTGTGGGATCTCAAAAGAGGTTGCCCGCCAGTGCTGGGGTGCAGGCGCCCGGGCCATCGATATCGGTGGTTGGGGCGGCACCTCTTGGGCGGCAGTCGAGAGCGTCCGTGCCGACGAGAGCCGGAATGCACAGGACAAGCGCCTCAAGACCCTTGGTGAGGACTTTGCCGGCTGGGGCATTCCCACGGCCGTTAGCCTTGCCGAAGTGGCAGGTACCGGAAGCCCGGTGATCGCATCTGGCGGTATTAGGAACGGCATTGACATGGCAAAGAGCCTCGCCCTTGGGGCCGATCTCTGCGGCATGGCGCTCCCGCTGTTAAAGACGGCCCTCGTGAGCGACGATGCGCTTGCCGGAAAGGTCGAGACGATCCACCGCGAACTGGTGGGCTCGATGTTCCTGTGCGGCGCTGCACGGGTGCGCGATCTGCGCAGGGTACGGCTCTATATTACGGGGAAGACCCGGCAGATGATGGATGATGGGAATCCTGCATGATGCAGGACTGACCTGACAGATCAAAACTGCGGAACACAAGAGCAGGCTTTTTCTAAAAAAAAGAATACCTGCACGACAACAAAAAACCAGGAGAAAAAACATGGATATAGAAATTATTGCAGTGGGCGGATACAACGAGGTCGGGCGAAATATGACCGCTGTCCGCTGCGGAAAAGAAATTGTCATTTTTGACATGGGACTCCGCCTGGATCAGATGATGATCCACGAGGATGCAGAACTCGAGAATATGCACTCCCTCGATCTGATCAAGATCGGGGCGATACCCGACGACACCATGATGAACTCGGTCGAGGGAACCGTAAAAGCGATCGTCTGCTCGCACGGGCACCTCGACCACATCGGGGCGATCCCGAAACTCGCGCACCGATACAACGCGCCGATCATCGCCGCCCCTTATGCGACGGAACTGATCCGGCAGCAGATATCGGGAGAGCAGAAGTTCGGGGTCAACAACAAGCTCTTCGCGCTCAAACCCGGGCAGCGGTACACGATCTCTCAGCACCTGGTGCTCGAGTTTGTCCGGACCCAGCACTCGATCATCGATACCGTGACCCCGGTGCTCCACACCCCGCACGGCGCTATTGTCTATGCCTGCGATTTCAAGCTCGACCGGACCCCGGTCATCGGCGAACCCCCGGACTTTGCCCGGTTCCGCCAGATCGGAAAGGAAGGCGTGCTCGCGCTCATCGTGGAGAGCACCTATATCGACAGGCCCGGCCGGTGCCCGAGCGAGCGGATCGCGCGGGATCTTGTCCGGGATACGATCACCAGTTATGAGGACGACAAGAGTGCCATTGTCGTTTCGACATTCTCGTCTCATATCGCCCGTGTCAAGACCATCGCGGAGTGTGCGCACGAGATCGGCCGTAAGCCGGTGCTTCTGGGCCGTTCGATGGAGAAATACTCGGTTACGGCCGAGCAGATGAAACTGGTCTCGTTCCCCCAGGACACAAGCGTTTTCGGGAACCGGCGGACGGTTGACCGTACCCTGCGCCGGATGATGAAGGCGGGAAAAGAAAAGTTCCTCCCCATCATCACCGGCCACCAGGGAGAACCGGGCTCAATCCTGACCCGGATTGCCCTTGGCGACACCCCGTACCAGCTTGCAAAAGGTGACAAAGTGCTCTTCTCCGCAAACGTGATCCCCAACCCGATGAACTTCGGGCAGCGGTACATGGTCGAGGCGCACCTGAAAATGACGGGCGCCCGGCTCTTTGAGGATCTCCACGTCAGCGGGCACGCGTTCCGCGAGGATCACTACGAGTTTGTCAGCCTCCTAAATCCGCAGCACATCATCCCGGCCCACGGGAACGTCAGGATGACGTCCGCATACGCGGAGTTTTCCGGCGATCTCGGGTACACGCTGGGTAATGACGTGCATCTCATGCAGAACGGCCAGCGGCTCAAGTTAAATTAAAACCGAGGAATCACAATGTCGGAACTCTCACCGTACTTGAAATCGGTCGCACACCAGATTGACGGTATGATCGATCGGTATTTTACCCATGCCCCGGGAGAACTCAACAAAGCGTCCGCTCACCTGCTTAATGCCGGCGGGAAACGGCTCCGCCCCGCGGTGGTTATGCTCTCGGCAGAAGCGGTAAGACACGGGAGTTCCGCCGATATTATGCCGGCAGCCCTCGCGCTCGAAGTGACCCATACGTTCACCCTCATCCACGACGATATCATGGACGGTGACTCGCTGCGGCGCGGTGTGCCCACGGTCCATACGAAGTGGGATATGCCGACCGGCATTCTCGCTGGGGATGTCCTGTATGCACGGGCGTTTGAGTTCATATCGCAGGCAAAGGCCGGCGAAGGTGCGAAGGTCCGGGCGGTTGCCCTTCTTGCCCGGGCCTGTGCCGACATCTGCGAAGGCCAGCACATGGATATGTCCTTTGAGCACCGGACCGATGTGACCGAAGAAGAGTACATGAAGATGGTCGAGATGAAGACCGGCGTGCTCTACGCGGCAGCAGCGGCCATTGGCGGCACCCTTGCCGGCGGCAGTGAGGAGCAGGTGAAGTCTCTCTACCAGTTTGGGCTCAACACCGGTATCGCGTTCCAGATACAGGACGATCTTATCGATCTCCTGACAGCCCCCGAGCAGAGCGGCAAGGACCAGGGTTCCGACCTGCGGGAAGGCAAGCAGACGCTTATCATGATTATCGCCCGGAAAAAAGGTGTCGATCTCCTGAAATACCGTCGCGAGCTTTCCCCGGCGGATATCAGGGCGGCAATCCAGGAACTCACCGATGCAGGTGTCATCGATGACGTGAAGAAGAAGGCTTGTGGGCTTGTCGCGGATAGCAACCGGCTGCTTGCCGTGCTCCCGGTCACAAAGGAGCGCCAGCTTCTCATGGATGTCGGCGAATTTTTTGTGACACGGAGCTTCTAGGATGGTAGGGGACGACATTAAGGCAGCCCTGTTCCTGTGCGCACTCCAGAATGCGGTAAAGCACGGGGGTGTGCCTCAGGCAGGGGCAGTCATCGGGATGGTGATGGGTGCGCACCCCGAGCTGCGCAAGCAGGCAAAGGAAGTGTCCGCTGCAGCAATGGAAGCGATCGCCGATGTGGCAGCGCTCTCTCCTGAAGAGCGGGTCATAAAACTCCAGTCCCTTTCCCCGGAGATGTTTGCGGCGCTCCACGAGAAGCACGAGCACAAGAAGGTGCTGCCCGACCTTGAAGGAGCGGAGCATGGCGTGGTCATGCGGTTTGCGCCAAACCCATCGGGCCCTCTCCACATCGGGCATGCACGGGCCGCAGCGCTCAACGATGCCTACGTGAATCAGTACGGCGGGCGGTATATCCTCCGGATCGAGGACACCGATCCAAAGCGGGTCGATCCTGAAGCCTACGATATGGTAAAGGAGGATATCGCGTGGCTGGGCCTCGGGATCACCGAGACGGTCACCCAGAGCGCCCGGCTCCCCATCTATTACGATCTCTGCAGACAGCTCATCGAACGCGGCGGGGCATACGTCTGCACGTGCGAGAACGAGCATTTCAAGGCGCTCAAGGACAAGAAAACCGCTTGCCCCTGCCGCGACCAGTCCGTTGAAACGGCACTCTCCCTCTGGGAGAAGATGCTTGATGGCGGCTTCGCAGAAGGCGAGGCCTCGGTCCGGGTCAAGACCGATCTCCTGCACCCCGACCCGGCGATGCGGGATTTCCCCATCTTCAGGATCCTCGACACCCCCCCTCACCCGAAGGTCGAGGCACGTATCTATCCGCTCATGAACTTCTCGGTCGTTGCGGACGACCACCTGCTCGGTGTGACGCACGTGATCCGGGGTAAGGATCATATCGCGAACACCCGGCGCCAACGCTATATCTACGATCACTTCGGCTGGAAGGTGCCGATCTATCGTCATTATGGCCGGATGGGTATCGAGGGCGTGGTGCTCTCCACCTCGCAGATGCATTTGGGGATTAACGAAGGGAAGTATACCGGCTGGGACGACATTCATCTCGGGACGCTTCGGGCACTCGCCCGCAGGGGGATCAGCCCCGAGGCCGTGAAAAACGCGATGCTTGCGATCGGTATTGGTGATACCGACATCTCGTTCTCGTGGGACAACCTCTACGCGGAGAACAAGAAGATTGTCGACCCGGTAGCAAACCGGTACTTCTTTGTGCCGGACCCGGTCACCGCTGTGGTAGAGGACGCCCCGCGCCGCATGGCGCAGGCGATGCTCCATCCCGGCGATGCGTCCAAAGGAAAACGGGAACTCCCATTCGAAGGGACGGTCGTGCTGCCAAAAACCGAGATCGTGCCGGATGCCGCGATGGTGCGGCTCAAGGATCTTTTCAATGTGAAGATCTCATGGGACGGAGAGATCCCCTCGTTTTCATACGGCGGAGACTCGCTTGCCGATGCCCGGGCAGCAAAGGCGCACATCATCCAGTGGCTGCCCGCGCAGCAGACCCTGCCCTGCACCCTCCTGACGATGGGTGGAACGATGCAGGGTGTGTGCGAACCTGCGGTGGCAAAAGAGCTGGGAAAGGTTGTGCAGTTCGAGCGGATCGGGTTTGTCCGGATCGATACGGTCAATGAATCCGGCGTTCTTGCGTATTTCACACACACATAATTTCTCGGGAATACCCGGGTAAAACCGGCACCCGGGTTCAGGGTTGTCATCCAATCCCTTCAGGTGTTAAAAGAGCACGGGAACTCCTTATGGCGTACAGGAATTCCCCGTTGACAGATTCGGCTCTGCGGGTTACGCGTATCCGGAACGTCCCTGATCCTTGCCTTCTTTTACTTTGGCATCCTATAGGTCAGGATGGATTCTTTTTTTATCCGATCTGAAATCCCTGAAGATATTCCGGCAATTTTTAATGTCAATCTCCAGGCCTTCGGCCAGGATGGTGAAGCCCGGCTTGTCCGCGCGCTCCGGAACGATGGGGACTATATCCCCGGGCTCTCACTTGTGGCCGTGTATAATGACAAGATTATCGGCCATATCCTCTTTGCCCCGATATCGATTGAATCTGAAGGTGCCCACGTACCTGCTGTTGCCCTTGCACCGCTTTCCGTATGTCTGGAACATCAATGCCAGGGTGTTGGATCTATCCTTGTTGAGGAAGGGCTCAAAACCTGCCGGCAGCTGGGGCACCGGATTGTTATCGTTGTCGGGCATCCCACCTATTACCCTCGGTTCGGGTTCACCACGGCACCGCCACTGGGGATCAACGCGCCGTTTCCCTGCAGGAATGAAGTGTTCATGGTATGCCCCCTTGTTCCCGGGGCGCTTGACGGCATCCATGGCACCGTCCGGTATCCCCCGGCGTTTGAGGCAGAAGGGGCACACGCCGGTTGAACTCCCGGTCTTGCCAGCCCCTTGTACCTGCAGTGTCAGATTATTTGTCAGGAATATCCCGAACGGCTTGGGGGATACGTTACCCTCGCGGGCATCGGATGAACAATCGTTTTAATGGGATCTGTGGCGGAAAACTCCGCAAATGCCCGGATATTCGTGTCTGACCTCAAAACGACGGCATTTTTACGCCGGATCAGGCGGCGAACAAGCCATAATATTTTAATAACTAAATACCTGATACCTTATATGTGGAAGATACGGCCGGTTACTATAAGTATACCGATGAATTCCCCAGTGTAACCGATATCGAGAAATGGGTTGCGGGTCATCCGGATGCCGATCAGCTAGCCCAGATTATATCCCGATCCTACGATTATATCCGCAAACTGCCGCTCAAAGGTCTTCGCGAGCACTATTTTGATGGCGATATGTCGCTGCCGGACGAATGATATCTGTTTCCCCTGCTGGCGCGACTCCTGAACGCAGGAGATATACGATTATCCTGCACACTGGTATTCTGCGGATGTGATCGATATGGCAGGTGCGTCGCGGGAAAAAGTTGCTGCATTTCATGACGACATCGCAGGATTCCAGGACCCGTCGGGCCACCCGACTCTGGTGGAAGAGACGTCCGGTCCTTTCCATATCCGGCGGTACACCGGGGAGTTCTGGACGTCCCGCCAGCGCCAGGCCTCCTCCCTCCACGAAATCTCCTATCGGGCCTGCTTCAAGCCGCAGCTGCCCCGGTTTTTTATCGAGCGGCTCACGCAGGCCGGTGATATCGTCTACGATCCGTTCAGCGGACGGGGAACCACCGCGATCGAGGCTGGGCTCCTCGGCCGGCTGGTGATCGCAAACGACGCAAACCCCCTCTCCCGGATCCTTACCGAACCGCGGTTCTTCCCGCCCACTCAAGAGGAGGTGGCCGCACGGCTGAAGGCGATCCCCCTAAATGGCGATCAAGCAGATTGTGATCTCTCCATGTTCTACCATCCCGACACTGAACGTGAGATCGTCGCCCTGCGCCGGTACCTATTAGGACGAAGGGAGGACGGTACCGCCGATGCAGTTGATCGCTGGATAGTGATGGTGGCGACCAACCGGCTGACCGGGCATTCAAGCGGGTTTTTCTCTGTGTACACGCTCCCCCCTAATCAGGCAGTATCCCGGAAAAGCCAGGAGCGGATCAACCGCAAACGCTGCCAGCTGCCGGAGTACCGGGATACTCACGTGCTCATCCTGCGCAAGACAAGGAGCCTGATTGCCGGTCTGACTTCTGCTGAACGGACAAACCTGAACCGTGCCGGTGCGGGTGCCCGCTTTTTTTCCGGTGACGCCCGGACAACACCGGGGATTCTGTCCGACACGGTACGACTCACCGTCACATCGCCGCCGTTTCTGGATATTGTCCAGTACCGGGATGACAACTGGCTCCGGTGCTGGTTCTGCGGCATTGACGGGAATGCCATCGGCCACACCATTACCATGGCGCGGACGGTTACGGAGTGGGAGGCGGTGATGGGTGCGGTATTTCAAGAACTGTTCCGGATCATCGCTCCCGGTGGTTATGTAGCCTTTGAGGTGGGCGAGGTACGGAAAAAGACCGTGATGCTTGAAGAACATGTTGTCCCCCTCGGACTTGCAGCCGGCTTTTCCTGCGAGGGGATCATCATCAACCAGCAGGTCTTTTCGAAAACCTCCAACATATGGGGGGTCGGGAACAACGAATCCGGCACGAACACGAACCGTATCGTGGTCTTTTACAAGGGTGACGGTGCGTAACCCCCTTTAATTGGAATATCCGCAGTCTCATGCCGCTTGATGGCCTGTTTCCTGTGCAGGTGTGCCGACAGTAACTAAAAAAAAGCCAGTGTTAAGTATCCCCAGTGCCAAACTGTATCCATGGTCACCCGTATCCGGCGGTATGCGCAGATCATTGATATTCTGTGGAAGTACGGTTTTGGAATTGTACTGGAGAAGGCATTCCCGGGCAGGATGCGGTTCCGTCTTCCGGGTACAGAACAGGCGCCGGATCAGTCCACCATTTACGAGCGCATACGGCTTGCCCTCGAAGAACTCGGGCCCACGTTTGTGAAGTTCGGGCAGATCATGAGCACGAGAACCGAGATCTTCCCCCCTGAACTGATCGAGCAGCTCAAGAAACTTCAGGATCATGCAAAACCGTTGCCGTTTTCTGAGGTTGTCGCGGTTATCCAGCAGACCTGCCCGAAACTGGAAGACTGGTTCTGTGAGATCGACGAGTCCCCGGTGGCATCAGCGTCAATCGGGCAGGTCCACCGCGCCGTGCTCAAAGACGGGACGGTTGTCGCCCTCAAGATCCAGCGCCCCGGCATCCCTGACCAGATAGAGAACGACCTTGCCATCCTCACGTCAATGGCAGAGAGGATCGAGGCTGTCTTCCCCGAGAGCAGGATGTACAATCCGGCCGGTCTCGTGCAGGACTTCGCCACCCAGATCCGAAAGGAGCTGGACTTCACCCGCGACGGCCGGAACGCGGAACGGATGGCACGCAACTTCAAGGACGTGCCCGGCATCCATTTCCCGAAGATTTACTGGGAATACTCCTCCCCCCGGCTGCTTGTCATGGAGTATGTCAAGGGCGTCCGAATTGATAACGTTGAGGCGATCACTGCACAGGGATGCAACCCGCATGATATCGCAGTCCGGGGATTCAATGCGTATCTGAAGATGATCTTCGAGGACGGGTTTTTCCACGGTGACCCCCATCCGGGTAACCTTCTTGTTTCAGAGATGGGAGATCTGGTCTTTCTCGATTTTGGTATTGTAGGTGTTCTTCGCCCGGAGAAAAAGCAGCTCTTCGTCAACCTGCTCTTTGCCATGACGACAGATGATGTCGATATGATCCTCAAGGCGCTTGAGGGTTTTGGCATCTTTGTTGCCGAGGAAAACCGCGAGGGACTCAGGGACGACCTTTACATTATGCTGCACGATTTCGGTGGAGGAGACGAGATCGCCCAGTTTAATTTCGGTCTCATGATCAACGAGCTCACGGAGGTGATGCGGCGGTACAACCTCAAGGTGCCCATGAGCCTGATGCTCCTGTTAAAGACGCTTGTAATGGTCTTTGATGTTGCCGTACGGCTCGATCCGAAGTTCAGTTTTGGGGGGGAGATCACCCCCTACCTGCGCAGGCTTGCCGATTCCAACGTTCTTTCGGCCGGATATGCGAAGCGGGCGTCAAACTCACTGCTGGAGGCGGTCGATGCGGCGTTTGACCTGCCGCGTAATGTCAATCTCATGTTAAAACGGCTCTCGACCGGGACCGTACGGCTTGAAGTGGTCGATACCGACTTAAAGAAACTCCAGATGGCGCTGGACCGGGCCAGCGACAAGATCATGATCGGTCTTGTCGTCGCCGCGCTCGTGGTTGGATCCTCCCTTGTGTTGCAGGCCTCTCCAGTCAGTATGCCAAAAGAGGTCATATGGATTGCCGTGCTCGGGTACACCGCTGCGGTGCTCTGTGGTCTCTATGCGATCTACCACGTCATCTTTCTGAAACTGCGGCTTGAGCGGTAAGGCCGGCGCCTTTTTTTTAAGGGATATTCCGTGTGCGGATGCACGCCCATTTCTGCGTTTTTTCGGCAAATGTCATGCGGGCATATGCCGGGCTTGTCGATGGCAGTATCATACTGGGAATGCCGATGTCCATCCGGGCATAATAACGGCCAGCGATGTTCCCGTTGAGTGCAATACACCGGATTGTCGGGTGTGCAGCAAGAAATCCCCGGATATCATTCTGGACCGGATCCCGGATCGCGGTATCCGCGCTCCCGCAGCGGGTGCAGGAGGCAAGAACGTCCCAGAGGGCGATACAGTGTTCCGTGAGCAGGGATGTGCGGACAGGATACGGCAGGCTGCGGTCGATCCCAAGCAGTATCTCAACAATTTTCCAGAACTGGTTCTGCGGGTTGCCGTAATACTCGCACTTTGCAAGTGACTGACGGCTGGGATAACTGCCGAGGATGAGGATCTCCGGATCCATGCCGGTGACCGGTGCGAGACCGGGTTTTTCTGCGGGATGGGGTGCCGTTACGGTCATACAGGACGTGCCGGCAAAAATGGTTTTCCCATTTAGGGATTTTTATAGTACAGCAGGCAGTGGCAGTGCCCGTCTTTTGCGATCTCGTCTTTATGGTAGATGCACGGGCATTCGATAGCACGGTCGCGCTCCTCATCACCGCTCCGCAGGCGGCAGGGGCAGTAGGGTCTCCCGAATTTCTCCTTGTTCCGGACAAGCCCCCGGATCACGATACGCAGGTGGTCTTCATCGGGGTTGAGTACCCATCCGTTCTTGCGGGCGATCCCGTTCGCCCATTTGAGCATGTCCGCTTCAGCTTGGGAGTCCTGTGCCATGATAGTCCGCCAGATTCTGGTGATACGAGTATTTTTCTTTGATACTTTATGCTTTGTGCCCGTTGATGCAAAAACAGGTATGTCTGGCCATTACCGGGCCTTCGGTTTTGCCTTCTTTGGAGCTGCCACCGTTTTTTTTGCAGCAGCACCGGGTTTTTTTGTGATCCGGGCTGCCACCCGGTTGTAGGTTGCCATCACATCACCCTTGTTAAACCGGTACACGTCCTTGTCGAGGGACTCGCCGGTCTTCTTGTCCCAGAGGCGCATCGAGTCCATGCTGATCTCGTCGCCAAGGTAGATCGTTTTTCCCTGCCTGCCGAATTCCAGCTTGAAGTCCACGAGGGTGATGCCCTGCTTTGCCATAAGGCCTGAAAGGAGGGTGTTGATCTTGAGCGCGATCTGCTTGATCTTTTTGAGTTCTGCCGGTGTTGCAATTTTGAGCGCCACGATGAGCTCGTCGTTGAGCATCGGGTCGTGCCGGGAGTCGTCCTTGTAATCGATCACGATCACCGGTGGTTTTAACGGAGTGCCCTCTTTAAATGGGTAGTTCCTGACGATCGAGCCGGCCGCGAGGTTTCTCACGATCACTTCGAGTGGGATCATGGAAAGTTCGCGGACAACCATCCTCTTTTTGTCGAGCATCTCCAGAAAATGTGTTTTTACGCCGTTCTTTTCGAGGCAGGAAAAGACAAATGCGGAAACGCCGGCATTGTAACTGCCCTTGTTTTTGAGTGTATCTTTTTTGCCGCCGTCAAACGCGGTGATGTCATCGCGGAATTCAACGATCAGTTTTCCCTTCACGTCGGTAAGGTACACTGATTTGGCCTTGCCGGTATACAGGAGTTTTTTCTGCTTCACGGTGGGCTGCTCCCTTCTTTAATATGTTGATCGAGCCGGTTTATTAGGGGTTGCAGGCAGGGGTCGTACCAGCCCATGCGAATAAACCGGGGGTAGATGCAGAGGCGCTCGCAGAGCGTTGCATTGCCCACGATTTTTTTAAGATCATCGATCGCCGGCCACGGGTGCTCGGGATTCACGTAGTCGATGGTGACCGGGGAAACGCCCCCCAGATCGTCGACCCCGCACCCGATGAGCCGGGACGCGTCGATGAGGTTTGGGGCTGTCTGGATCGCGATCTCCGTGGGCAGGATACGCCGTGCCATCCGGATCGTGTCGCAAACTTCTTTTGTTTCCGGCACCCGGAATGCGGCCATGGGGGTGTTGTCCTTCGGGCAGAAGTTCTGGAGGATGATCTCCTGGATGTGCCCGTATTTCCGATGGATATCCCGGATCGCTACAAGCGACTCCTCCCGGTCGGCCACCGTCTCGCCGATGCCAAGGAGCAGGCCGGTGGTAAATGGGATTTTTAGTTTTCCGGCGTCCTCCATCATCGCGAGGCGCACCTCCGGCGCCTTTCCTGTTGATCCGTTGTGCGCCGGTATCCGGGCGGTGGTCTCAAGCATCAACCCCATGCTTGCGTTTACTCTGCGGAGCCGTTTCATCTCGTCATAGGTGAGGATGCCTGCATTCGTGTGCGGGAGGATCCCGTACTCTATGCTCAAACGGGACATCGCCTCGCAGTAATCAAGGATGGTATCGTAACCCGTTTTTTTCAGGTACGCAGAAAATCCGGGTTCTTCTTCCGGGTGTTCGCCGAAGGTAAAGAGTGCCTCAGTACACCCGGCATCTTTCCCGCGCACGAGGATCCTCTCAACCTCGTCCGGTAGCATGACGCACCCGTCCTGCACCGGTGTTCGAAATGAGCAGTACCCGCACCGGTTCCGGCAGACGCTGGTGAGCGGCAGGAAGACGTTTTTTGAGAAAGTGATCACCCGGGGCCCCATAAAGTACCGTTCCCTTTTGTACATGTTAAACTCTGGCGGCAGGCGTTGCAGGGAGCGAACGTTGGTACTTCATTGAATGGCCTTTATAGGATCCGGATGAAATAGAATGGTAGTGGGAAACGAAAGCCTCCTGTGATCCGGTATGATACCTCTCATTGTTATCGATGCAAAGACCGACCGCTGTGCTGCGCTTGGCCGATACCTTGCCGGTACTGATGCCTACCGTGTGATGGCCTCCGGATCGTCAGAGGTAACCTTCAGCCGGAACCTGATCGAATCGCCAGCGGTTGTTATTGCCGTTCATGAAGATGATCAGAACGGCCTTTTGTTTTTAAAAAAACTGCGGGAACGGGAGATCGAGTTTCCGGTGATTATCCTTGCCGCCGCGTACGATCCGGACGTTTTCCGCGCTGCGGTGGCAAACCGCGCGGAGTACTTGGTCATGGCAGGGTCCGCAGAGACGTGGTACCCGGTGCTCGTGCAACTGATCGAGAAAGTATCGGCGATACGACGGGCAAAAAATGAGGTGGCGTTCCTCAACAGGAAACTCAACCTCGTGGGGAGTGTCACCCGCCACGATGTGCTCAACCAGCTTACGGCGGTCAGCGGCTACACCGAGCTGCTGGAGATGGTGGTCGAAGACCCGCAGATGAAATCGTATATTGAAAAAGAGCGTTTTGCCCTCGAAAAAATCCGTCGGCAGTTCCTGTTTGCGAAGGATTACCAGAACCTCGGGACCGAGCCCCCCCGCTGGCAGCCTCTGGCTTCCGTGATCCGCTGTGCCGGTGATGCAGTTGCCCTCAAAGGGGTCCCGATCGCGGAGACCTGCGGGAACGCTGCCGTATATGCGGATCCGATGCTCGATAGGGCCGTGGCCCAGCTGCTGGACAACGCGATCCGTCACGGCCAGAGCGTCTCTTGTATCAGCATCTCCGTTCATGACGATGAGAATGGTGCGGTGCTCGTTATTGAAGACAATGGTACCGGTATTCCTGCTGCTGACAAGGAGCGGATCTTCGAGCGCGGGTTCGGCAAGCGCACCGGCTGGGGGCTTTTTCTGGCCCGCGAGATTCTCGCGATCACCGGTATAACGATTGCCGAGACCGGGGAGCCGGGGAAAGGCGCACGGTTCGAGATCCATATCCCTGCCGAAGCGTTCAAAAAAGAGGGTACTGGTAAGGCGACCGTTGCCTGACCTGCAGGCACCTTAACCCGGGGACGATCCGGGAACTATCCTATGCATCCCGTATGCCCACGTAAATGTCCACTTCCGGGTTCTTCTTATCGGTGAACCTGCTGTTGTACCCCTCGAAGTCGCAGCAGTACGTGCGGGGCAGGTCCGATCCCCAGATGCCGCCCCAGACGCCGACAACTGCGTCCGGCATCGTACCTCTCGCATGGAAAAGTGCATACGTCTGTGCGGGATTATGCCGGACTGCAAGGCCCTTTGGAGGGAGTACGGCTTTTGTCACGCCGCAGCCCAGAAGGTAACTGTATTCTCCGGTCCAGGCCGATGTGTAATCAGATTACACCGCATACATCAACGGTGGGACGGCCCGGTGGGGGATGCGTGCCGCCGCCTTTGTTGCGAGAAATTCCTGCCAGCAGGCCGGGATGTCCGAAAGACACCTGCCGTCCGCATTACATGTACGGCGTTCGATCCCCATGGCGATTCTTGCCGGGAGCTTTACTCTGGTATAGGGGAGATCTTCCATGGTATACACGTTACCGGTCCACGATGTTAAAATCTGTATTCTTATGCAGGAGGGCGATATCAGCACCTTTTTTTGATCGTCCTGCGTATGAGCGTATCACATGTGTCCCCATGCACTGATTCCCTTTAAGCCCGCGAGTCCCAAGAGCCGGCTTGCCGGGGTACTTTCACCGGAGGAACGGGAGGCGTTTGCCCGGGCGATGCTCGAGGACGTGATCGCTGCGGCAAAAGATGCGAACTGCAGCCCGGTGATCGTCGCGACCGAACTCTTCGATTCCGAGGACATCCAGATCACCATCCCCGATAAGGACCTGAACAGTACCTTAAACGAGGTGCTCCAGCAATCGGTGGGGTCGATCCTGATCCTGATGGCCGATCTCCCGCTTGCCACCGGTGCCGCCATAAAACGGGTGGTCGCAACAAAAAGCGACATGGCGATTGTGCCGGGCCGGGGCGGGGGGACAAACGTGATCTTCCTTGCAGACCCGGCAAAATTCCATGTCGACTATTACGGTATGAGTTTCTTAAAGCACCTGAAGATCGCACAGGAAGCCGGCCTCTCCTGCGAAGTGATCGATTCGTTTGTGCTCCATACGGATATGGACGAGAACGACGATCTCGTGGAACTCCTGACCCACGGGACGGGAAAAAGCAGGAAGTATCTCGAAGAACTCGGGTTTGTACTCTCCGCAGAGAACGGGCGGGTCGGGGTGGAGCGGAAGGCCGTCCCCACTCAATAAGGTCATATTTTTTTAAGGACGCCTTCTTGGGACGCAGTAATCCGGTGTTTCGTCCGCAACCTGATTATAGTATAATCCCACAAACATGTCCCGTGGGTCATCCTGCCTGACACTGTGTCCGATGATACTATAAGATAAAATGTATAGTGTTTCCTATAAATGGAGTACCGGAAGAAATAATCCGGAATATCATCAGATCCGGTGAATACCTTGGACACACCAGCACAACCGGTACCCGTATCCCCCGTACCTGCCGGCGAACCGGCAACCCCGGCCCATGATCCAGGTTACAAGTGGGTCGCCCTCTCGAATACGACGATAGCCATGTTTATGGCGGCAGTGAACGGGAGCATTATTCTCATCTCCCTTCCCGCCATCTTTAACGGCATCAACATCGACCCGCTCACCTCGTTCCAGTACCTGCTCTGGATCCTGATGGGGTACGGGATCGTAACCGCCACCCTGCTCCTCAGTTTCGGGCGGCTCTCTGATATGTACGGGAGGGTGCGTCTCTACAATATCGGGTTTGCCATCTTCACGGCAGGCTCTCTTCTCCTGTTCCTGACACCCAATACCGGCGATGCCGGGGCAATCGAGCTCATTGTCTTCCGGCTCATCCAGGCAGTAGGTGCGGCGTTCATTTTCTCCAACAGCGCCGCGATCCTCACCGATGCATTTCCCCCTGATGAACGGGGCAAGGCGTTGGGTCTCAACCAGGTGGCGGCGCTCTCGGGCCAGTTTGTCGGTCTTATCATCGGCGGGATCCTTGCAGTCTTCCACTGGCGGTATGTCTTTTTGATCAGCGTGCCGTTCGGGGTTGTCGGGACTATCTGGGCATTCCTGAAACTCAAAGAGCCTGCCTACCCGAAACGGATCCAGAAGATCGATGTCTGGGGGAACCTTTCTTTTATCGGAGGCCTGACGATCTTCCTCGTCGGCATCACATATGCCCTGCTCCCGTACGGCAGCGCATCCATGGGCTGGGGAAATCCGTTTGTTATTGCTGCGCTCCTGACTGGGATCCTGCTCCTTGTTGCCTTTCCCATCATCGAGACCAAGGTGGAGAACCCGATGTTCCGGATGGATCTTTTTAAGATCCGCAACTTCGCTTACGGGAATGCGGCCGGTTTCCTGTCCGCGCTTGCCCGGGGCGGGGTGATGATCGTGCTCATCATCCTGCTCCAGGGGATCTGGCTGCCCCTGCACGGCTACAGTTTCGAATCGACACCCTTCTGGGCCGGGGTCTACATGCTGCCGCTCACCATAGGGTTTGTGATCATGGGCCCGCTCTCGGGTATCATTTCCGACAAGTACGGTGCCCGGTGGATCAGCACGCTCGGCATGGTACTCGTCGGGATCTCATTTTTGATCCTCGCCATACTGCCCTATAACTTCGATTACCTGCCCTTTGCTCTGGCCCTCCTGATCATGGGTCTCGGGAACGGGATGTTCTCTTCGCCCAACGCTGCGGCGATCATGAACTCGGTGCCGGCTGAGGAGCGGGGCGTCTCCTCCGGCATGATGTCGACCCTGATGAACTCCGGTTTTGTCCTCTCCATGGGGATGTTCTTTACCATTATCGTTGTTGGACTTACCGGCGCGTTCCCCCCCATGTTCTCTGCGGCACTCTCGGCTGCCAATGCGACGCCGCTTATCCCTGCGCTGAGCGCGATTCCGCCGACCGGTGCACTGTTTGCCGCATTCCTGGGCTATAATCCGGTCCATATGATTCTGGCAGGTCTCTCCCCGGCCCTGCTTGCCACGGTTGCGCCGGCGACCCTTGCAACACTCACTGGTGTGGTCTGGTTCCCGACAACGCTCGCGCAGGCGTTCATGCCCTCCCTTGCCCTCTCGTTCTACCTCGGGGCAGGTATCTCCTTTATTGCCGCGCTACTCTGTGCGATGCGGGGTGAAAAGTACGTGGAGGAGATCGACGGGACCGGCCGGGATGGCGGCAAGCGCTGATGATCCGCAACAGGTATCTGGTGGGAACGTAAAGTAGGAACTGTTTGCATGTAAATCGGGGGAGGACTCGTACGATGACTGAACTATTGCTTGGCAGGATCCTGATCGCAACGGATGGCTCGGAGAAGAACCGTGTTGCCCTTGACGAGGGAATTAAAATTGCCCATGCCACCGGGGCTACCGTGTATGCGGTATATGTGATCGATACGGGCACGTTCTCATCGATGTCGGGGGATATCCCTCTCGGTGATACCTACCGTCTGTTCCAGTCCGAGGCAGAACAGGCTTTTAGCCGGATAAAATCCCGGGCCGGCGATGTGAAGGTTGAGACATCGATCCTTGAGGGTCATCCTGCGGCCGAGATCGTGAAGTTCGCAGTCGCAAAAAAGATCGATCTGATCGTGATCGCCACGCAGGGAAAGAGAGGGCTGGAGCGCCTGCTCCTCGGGAGCGTGGCAGAAGAGATCATCCGCTCTGCACCCTGCAAGGTGCTTGTGGTGAAGTAACGGCATCTTTTATTTTGCCGTTTGTGACCAGTTTTTCGTGTCCGGCGCTTCAGATATGAGCTTTGAAGGGCATTCCAGCGAGGAGCGCATCCCTTTAAACGTACTGCGTCAATTCAGTACGTGATGACCCTTTCTGAATGGTATACCCCGCTTCTTATCGGCATTGACGTGCTCGTGGTGATCTACGGGCTCCGGGTTGCGTTCACTGAGAAGAAGACCTATGGCTGGTTTCTTGCCATCGCGTTCTTTTTGTTTGGCATAAAAGAGATACTGCCGTATAACGGGGTAACTATCCCGTCAGTGCTCGCGCTGGGTCTCTCCGTTGCCGCCCTTGCCTCCGCGCTCTGCGCCTTTTACCTGCTCGTAAAATCGCTGCCGTCATAGGGAACCATACCCTTGCATTTACGGAAAGCAGGGACGGGTTTCGTCACCCGCGTGCTGACCCCGGTTACGGCAGGTGCACGAAAATAATAATTGATAAAAGCCGCCGGATTTACCCGGTCCTGCATTCGAAAGAGTGCGAAATAAAAGGAAATGCCGGTTAATGATGAAGGCAGGGCGTCGAAATGGTCGAGCGTTTCCTGCAGTGCCGGCATGAGGAATCCCGGGAGGCCTTGAAAAACTCAGCTGGCGTCCTGTTGATAATCACATTTTCTGCATAACAGTCAGGACAGGTCCACCGGATAACGTATCCGGAGCGTGTTCCCATGATAACCGATTTTAAGGATTGTTTAGCCATTGTTTCATTCTTTTATGTGCTGGTCTGCCAGAGCACAAGGTAAAGGTCTCTGGTTTTTAATCGTTCGATACTACAAAAATGGTTTTGTCCGGGAGGTGAAGGATCGCAGTTCCTGATGATAAGGAACGGGTGCGATCATAGGTATGCCCAAAAACCGTTTGTGTACCAGATATTGGCTGTCCTAGCGTATAGTATGATGGTAGAAAACAGGTATTCTCTCAACGGTGACCTGAATGGCCGTGAAAAACCATAAAAAAAGAGTGGTGTTAATAATCACCCATTCCCGGTGGCATTCCACCGGGGGGCATCCCACCCTGCGGGGCAGATGATTTTGACGATGCAATGACGTCGTCGATCCTCAGGATCATGACTGCTGCCTCGGTCGCGCTCGTTATTGCCTGCGTCTTTACCTTCAGGGGTTCTACGACGCCGGCTTTCAGCATGTCGACAGGTTTTCCTGCGTATACGTCAAGACCGAATGTCCGGTGTCCGGATTCATGCGCTGCCCGGATTGCAACCAGCATATCGATGGGATCAAGCCCTGCATTCTCGGCAAGGGCACGCGGGATAACATCCATGGCTGATGCAAATGCTTCGATGGCAAGCTGGTTCCGGCCCCCGATGGTCGAGGCATAGCGCCTCAGCTGGAGCGAGAGTTCGGTCTCAGGTGCCCCGCCTCCGGCAACGATCTTATTCTCCTTTACGACAACACCGACGACCATGAGCGCATCATGGAGGGCGCGTTCGATCTCATCGATGATATGGTCGGAACCGCCGCGGATAATGATAGAGACCGCCTTTGGGTTTTTGCATTTCGAGACCGTGATCATCTCATCGCCGGAGAATTTCTTTTCCTCCACAAGGCCGGCAGTCCCGAGATCGGCGGTGGTGATCGCATCGACGCTGTTGACAAGCGCGGCACCGGTGGCGCGTGCAAGGTTCTCGAGGTCGCTCTTTTTTACCCGGCGGACCGCAAAAATCCCGGCTTTTGCAAGATAATGCTGGGCAACATCATCGATGCCTTTTCCGCAGAACAGCACCGTCGCCCCGCTTGCGATAACCTTCTCTGCAAGGGTGTGTACCATCTGCTCATCCTCGTCCAGGAAGGCCTGGACCTGGTCAGGCCGGGAGATGTTGATCTTCGCATTGACCTCGGTCTTTTTGTATTCGAGCGCTGCGTTGAGAAGAAGGATCTTCGCGTTCTTCACAGTTTTTGGCATGCCGGGGTTTGCCCGTTCCTTGTCAAGGACCATTCCTTCGATAAGGATGGTATCTTCCACAGCACCGCCGACTTTCTTCTGTACGTTTATGTGTTTGATATCGACCGTCCCGTCAGGATCAGCGACCGAGGTGACCGCTTTTACAACCATCGCACAGAGCAGTTTCTTGTAGGCCTCTGCACCCTTGCCGCTGATCGCCGTTTCCGCAACCTTTTCAAGCATCGCGGTATCTGTGGGTTTTACGGCAATGGCAATCCCCTCAAGGATCTCCAGCGACTTTGTGGCCGCCTGCCGGTATCCTTCTGCAATAACGGTCGGGTGGACACGCGAATGGAGCAGATCCTCTGCCTGCTTTAAGAGTTCACTCGCGATAACGACCGCCGATGTCGTCCCATCGCCGACTTCGTCGTCCTGGGTCTTTGCAATTTCGACCATCATCTTTGCGGCCGGGTGCTCAATGTCCATCTGTTTGAGGATGGTTGCGCCATCGTTGGTGATGACGATATCTCCCATGCCGTCGATGAGCATCTTGTCCATGCCCTTTGGCCCGAGAGTCGACCTGACCGCGTTTGCCACGGCCTTTGCTGCGGCAATGTTGCTGTTCTGGGCTTCCTCGCCGCGATTCCGCGTTGTTCCCTGCCTGAGAATAATAATTGGCTGTCCGCCAAGCTGTTGTGACATTTAACACCTCAATTTTTTATTATCGTTTCTGGTATTCCGGCAAATAGCCGTTCGTACTCCCGGTATGTTGCACCGGGTGCTGTGCATTCGTGTCGGGGGATTACACCCTCCACCACGTCACGGTTTGTTCAAGGAGGTCAACGGCCCTGCCGGTGACACCGGTTCATATGCACTCCTGTGATGGGCAAGAGTTGCTTTGTCGCCTCATATGTCTATCTGTGGCCCGGGGTTTTTGTCACCACCTTTTTTACGGCCAAAAAAAGTCCCTTTACTGCTTGCACAAACTAAAAAAAAAACTATGCACTTTGTGTATTTTGATTAAGGTCTGGATGTGCGTTCCGGAACCGGACAAGGCCGTCACAGAACTCGCCCAGGTACTCGTCCATCGAGAGACTCCCTTCCTGAAACCGGCACTCCTCTTCCTCGATCACCCGGTTGATCAGGTCGAGCGAGTCCATGATCTCCGCAGCCTTCACTGTGAACCGTGCAAGGACGTCACCATCACAGAG
>JBEKTA010000002.1:0-25631 GCA_049516515.1 Methanoregula sp.
TCCTTGATATCGGTTGTGGCAGCGGCAATGTCTCGCTCCTGCTGGCGCAGCTGGTCGGCGAAACGGGGCACATCACCGGGGTCGACCGGGACGGCCCCTCTCTCGACCAGGCGCAGGAACGGGTTCGCCAGCTTAATCTCCCGAACGTTGATTTTGTCCAGGGCGATCTCAGCACGCCTCTCCCGGACCTTGGCATGTTTGATGCCGCTGTTGCCCGGCGCGTGATCATGTACCTCCCCCATCCGGTCGATGCACTCCGACAGGTCGCATCGCACCTTCACCCGGGAGGCGTTGTGGCACTTCTCGAACATGATGCGACCATGGTGCCCGGGAGAAGGACGCCCCTCCCGCTTCAGGAACAGGTGAACCGCTGGATATGTCAGACGGTCGAACGCGAGGATGCCAATATTTACATCGGTTTTGCCCTCCCGCAGATCCTCACGGAGGCCGGGCTTGCCGTGGAACACATGCGTGCCGAGGCAATTATCCAGACCCCGGAAACGCATTACCCGACGGTCGGGATCATCCGCGCTATGCTTCCCCGGATTATCCAGACCGGTGTTGCCACGGAAGAGGAGATTGGTCTCGACACCCTTGAACAGCGCCTTCTGGACGAGCGGACAAAAGCTGATTCACTCTACGTGAGCGATATGGTGTTCACAGTGTGGGCACGCAGGTAAGGTTACTGTCTTTGTTTTGCGGACTTGTGCCGGACCGGGCCAAAGGGGGGGAGGGGGTACCCCCCCTTGCCGGTCACGGGAGGTTGATGCGGTTACCGTCGGAAGTCCATGGGAAACGGTGGTTGGATTTGTGGAGCAATGGGGGGTACCCCCCTTTCCAAAAAGGAGGGGGCCCCCATCAGGCCCGGGGGTGGGGCCTGTCTGGGATTTCTCCTTACCAGTATTCAATTATTCCAGATAAGGGAGCTGATCTTCTGACAACACGCGGTCTTTATGTTTAATGTAAATAAAAGGAAAAGTGGGACGATCCGTTTCTTATGTTTAATTCCAATTATGGGAATTATGATTCATTGGTTCGAAATCCCGTCAGAATGCGGACATATTTTCCGGCATTCCCAGCATTTCTTTAATATGAATCCTTTTTCCGATTTAAAGTTGGATAGGGGTCTGCATTTTTTCTGGTTAACCGTAGTCCCATCCAAGGCATTGACAGGACAGTTCTGCAAGCATAACGAACATGTTTCGGGACAAACCTCATAATCGGCCAGAGGATCAGGCGCAAGCGGGCTTGCAATAAGAATTGCGCCAATCTGTATCAGATGCCCGAATTTTTTATTTATCAAGAGAGTATTTTTCCCCAATCTTCCAAGTCCCGCATAGCATCCTGCATGACGCATCGAAAGGATTGCTCTTCCCACACTTTCCTGAGAATCCCAGTATTCAAACGGATCATCACTGGGGACCATGACATTGTCGATACCATGATCTTCAAGATATAGTGAAAGTGCGAAGGCGAGGCGATCTACATCCTGTGTGACTATTGTATTTACATGGGTATACGGGATACAGCTTTCAGCATTCAGGACTTCTTTTGGGATTCTTTTGGCAAAGACCAGCACAGATTTGGTTTTGGAATAAATATCCTGTGGGTGAAAACCTTTTGGTGCATCAGCGAACCGCTCAAGGGGAGCTATTCCGCACAAGTCTGCCCCCAATTCAAAGGCCACTTTTTTTATCTGCTCTTTTTTCATGACGTGTTGGTCTCTCAGGTTTGTTCTCCGTCCGGAATGATATGCTTTTTTGGTCTCTGTAGAAATCCCTCACTAAATCAATGTTTTGTCGATGAATGAAAAATATATGGTAGGCGTCTCCTTTCCATTTATGCAAATAAAACGAAAAGTCTTTTTTTTAGTTCATTGGCGAAATGTAATAAAATCTCCACGAAATTGAGGCCGAAACTCTTTTTTTATAGTTAATGGCGTGTTATTTTGAATATTTTGAAATGTCATCTATAATTTGAGTGAAAAATTGTGGGACTCGCTCAGACTCGTATTCTTCCACAAAAGTGATACTCGGTATGGATTTTTTCAGGATGCATTGTCTTCACCTCAGTATACCATTTCCACCCCTATAACCGGGAATGCCGTCCCCGGTTTGGAATGGCTGGCGTTCCCACACCGCAATGGCGGTGCCTATTCCCACGAGATCAGGATCTCTTTCGCATGGGCGAATTCCGTTATGAGGTGATCGAGCAGGACCTCCGCTCCCGCAACCGTACCGTTCCGCCCTAGGGTTTCAAGTTCGAAACTGATCTCACCGACGGTCACGACACCAATACTACGGCTGCTGCCCTTGAGGGTGTGTGCCGCCTTCCGCAGTTCGTCAGGGTCGCCTTGCGCAACCGCATTTTGGATCTGGCTGATCAGCGGTTCGCTGCTGGTGAAATACGAATCGATCAACCCTTTAAGAAAGCCGGTATCTCCTTCATCCGCAAGTTCTTTCAGCTCGTCTAGGACTTTCCGGTCTACGGCAACAGGTCCCTGTTCAGCGGGCTGTTCTTCAGCAACGGGCTTACCGGACCTCTCCAGTGCCTTCTGCAGCTCCGCGATCCGGATAGGTTTACTGATGTAATCGTCCATCCCCGCTGCGATGCAGAGTTCGCGGTCGCCCTGCATGGCATCGGCGGTGACTGCGATGATACGCGGTCGCTTTTCTTTCGAGTATTTCTGTACGATCCGCCGGGTCGCCTCGATGCCGTCCAGCTCGGGCATGTGAAGATCCATGAGCACCACATCGTACTGCTGGCGGTCAACGGATTCCACTGCCTCCAACCCGTTCCCGGCGAGATCGGACCGGTATCCCATTTTCTGCAGGATCTTCTGGGCAAGTTTCTGGTTTACCTGGTTATCTTCTACTACAAGGATCCGGAGCGGTACGCGCTCCGCGAGTTTCTGATCGAATTCCGAATCTTTGTTTTTTGAGATCCGGGCAGGGACGTGAAGCTGCTGCCCGAAGACCGAAACGAATACGTTGAAGAGGGCTGTCGGCTTTATGGGTTTTGTCAGGAACGCGGCAAACAGGTTTCCGATAGCCCCCTTCTCCATATGTCCCATCGAGGTGAGCATGATAAGCGGGAGCGCCTTCGCATCCCGGTATTTCCGGATCTCGTGGGAGAGCATGAGCCCGTCCATATCAGGCATCTGCATATCGAGGATCGCGAGATCGAAGGGTTCCCCGTTCCTGACCCAGTCGAGCGCTTCACGCGGGAACTCTGTATCCCGGGGCTTCATCCCCCACGCCAGACTCTGGATGATGAGGATCTTCCGGTTGGTCTCGTTATCATCGACGATAAGAACCCGTTTGTCTTCGAGCAGTGACTGGCCGTACACGGGAATGGATGCTTCGCCCGGCGCTGATTCCACCCGGATGGTGACGTGGGCCACGCTGCCGGGTCCCCCCCGTTTATTCTTCGTCTCCGGGGTCTGCGGTGCAGGGGATTCGAGCCATGCCGTTCCGCCCATCAGCTCCGCAAGACGCAGGCATATGGTGAGACCAAGGCCGGTACCGCCATATTTTCTCGTCGTGGACGCATCGACCTGCGAGAATGATTTGAAGAGCCGATCCATGCGATCCACCGGGATGCCTATTCCGGTATCCCGGATAGTGATATACAATTCATACGAGCTTTCCTTACCCCTCGATGCTTCACCGATCTTCCCTGCCGAGACAGAGAGGACAATCTCCCCGGTTTCAGTAAATTTTATTGCATTCGTGAGAAAGTTGAGGAGGATCTGCCGCAGCCGGGTAGGATCTCCGACAATTCTTCCCGGGACATCCGAATCGACCCGATAGGCCAGTTCCAGATCTTTTTCCACGGCCCGCGTTGAGACAAGATCAAATGCGCCTTCGATGCATTCCCGCAAGTCAAAGGGCTGGTTTTCGAGATCCAGTTTCCCCGCCTCGATCTTGGAAAAGTCGAGGATATCGTTGATGAGGGAGAGGAGCGAATCGCTGCTCCTCCGGATCGTTTCTGCATATTCCCTCTGGTCGGGCGTGAGGTCCGTGTCGAGCAGCAGGCTTGTCATCCCCATAATGCCGTTCATCGGTGTCCGGATCTCATGGCTCATGGTGGCAAGAAATGAACTCTTGGCCGCGTTGGCCTGTTCTGCCTCCTCTCTGGCTTTCCGGGTCTCGGTTTCCGCCCGGATCTTCTCGGTGATGTCGTTCCCTACGATGATGTAGCCAAGCCGCTCCCCCTCGTCATCCTTCAGTTCGCGGGTGTTCCACGAGATATTCCGTTCTTCGCCGGTCTTTGTGCGAATCACGGTCTCGAAATTTTCAAGATAATTGTTGCTTTTGATGATGCTGATGATCTTTTTTGTTACCTGTTTCCGGTATTCTTCATCCGGGTAGAGCCATTTCCAGATTTTGTTGTCACCGGTTACTTCCTTGAGGGAGTATCCTGAAATTTCCTCAGCGGTCTTGTTATAGATGGTGACCTTGTTTTCTTTATCGATAAACATCATCCAGAGCTTCGCGTTGATGACGAGACTCTCCTGGAATTCCGCATAGTGTTTTATCTGCCCTTTTACCCGTGAGATCTCGGTGATATCATTACCAATCACGATATAGCCGAGACGGGTCCCGTCATGGTCGGTGAGTTCGCGGGTGTTCCACGAGATTCTCTTAATCTCTCCGCTATTGGTCCGGATGTTCGTCTCGAAATTTTCAAGATATTTTTTATTACTGATGATATCAACGATCTTTCCGGTAACCTTCTTCCGGTATGCCGGGTCCGGGTAGAGTCGTTTCCAGATATCGTTCCGGCCCACCACTTCGTCGTCGGAATACCCCGTCATCTCGCCAGCTGCAAGATTCCAGATGAGGATATTTCCTTTCAGGTCCTGGAACGTCATCCAGAGCTTGGCGTTCATGATGATATCTTCAAGGAACTGGATCAGGGTGGAAATATCCGGGCTTTTCCCCCCGGTTTTCTTAAAGAGTTCAAGGATTTTGTTTTCTATCGCAGGTTTTTCCATGGAGGTCACCGCTGGATGAATTCAGGTTTTTTATCTCCTTACCAGACTATCTGGATACCGGAATCTAAATGGTTTCTCAGGAACGGATACATGTCACGTATTTTGATAATGTTATCTGCATGCTTTCTGTGGATAAGGACAAATTCCCCGAAAGGGATTTGACATGCACACCGGTCCTTTTCCTGTCGGAAGAAATCCCATTGTATTGAAGAGAAGAGCCCGGAGAACCGGTTGTAAAGCACGGTTCCGTGATCACGGTGACTGAGGGAGGGTATTGGTTCAGCCAGAAACAATAAAACGACTGAAAGAACATCTGGATAAAAACCGTGAATTTCCGGTCTTTGGAATACTGAACCTTAATAGTCAGCCGGTTAATCTAATGTATCTGCGATAGTATGGTGTTGTGATGGCCAGTCCACTGAAGATCACGGTTGTCGAAAACGACAAAGTCGTCCAGAGTATCCTGGTGCAGCGGCTGAAGAAGCTTGGGTGTTTGGTTATATCGCAGTTCGAGTCCGGAGAGGACGTGATCGCACATATCGCCGAATCCCTGCCGAACCTAGTGATCATGGATATCGGCCTGAGCGGAAAGATTGACGGGATAGAAACGGCATCCCGGATCCAGTCGCAATTTCATCTTCCCATCGTGTTTGTCTCCGGCAACCGCGATGACGAGACAATCCGGCGGGTGAATGGCATCAGCGGGGCTGAATTCGTGGTAAAACCGATTTCGGATGACGATCTCAGGATCGCGATCCGGCTCGCCCTTGAAAAATATCAGTTCATCTACCAGCTGGAAGCGCGCGGTGCGCTATACGAATTGCTGCTCAACCAGTTTTTTGGAGGGATCATCGCCACTGATGGGGGTGGCACTATCACGTACGTGAATGAGAGTGCCCGGTCGCTGATCAAATGGAGGGCCCCGGTCAACGGGGTGACGCATTTCCGGGAGATTGTCACGATCGTCAATGAGAGGGGGATAACCCTCGAAAATGCCTATGAACGAGTGAAAAAAGAGAAGAAGGTCTGCTGGCTCCCCCCGAATTCAACTCTCATTACGTTCGATAAAACCCGGATACCGGTGATGGGCAATGTTAGCCCCCTGATAGATCCCGAAGGAACCATGAAGGGGATGATCGTGGTCATCTTCCTCATGAACAGTCCGACCTATCTTGAATTCCACGGAAGGCCGATGTATTAATTTCTTGTCCGGTTGATGAGGATTGGGATTACTATTCCTGTACAAAAATTTCCCGGAGAACCGGGGCACAGGGATTCTATATGTAATCACGCAGATTGAAAAGCGATGAACCGGATTGAGATCAGGGAGAAGTGCGGATGTGCCGGGCGAACAAATTCTTATTGTGGAAAATGACCCGATTATCGGACGGATGCTTGAAATTCTTCTGAAAACTCTCGGGTACGTTGTTACCGATATCGTGGCGACCGGACCTGATGCCCTTGTGTATGCAACGACACGCCATTCGGATCTTGTACTGATCGATACCAGTGTTTCGGGTCCCCTTGATGGGATTGAGACTGCACATTACCTGACCTGGATGTTTAATATCCCGGTTATATTTCTTTCCGGTGACACGTCCACGAAGGTAATCGAACGCGCGAAACAGGCAAACCCGCTCGGGTACCTCATCAAACCGGTCGAGAAACAACAGCTTTTTTCCACGATTGAGATTGGGCTGAATCTCTTACCCTCCCAAAAAATATCCCGGGAAGAGCATCAATTGAGGGATCACGTTGCCGGGCTGCTTGGTGGGGATGACGGGATTATCTGCCTGAACAAAAAAGAGGGGGTGCTCCTGATGAATTCTGCCGCTGAATTCATTACGGGTACGACCACGAGATCGGCATTCCTTTCCCCGGTAAGGGAGATCCTTCGTTTTCCTGACGAAATTGCTTCTTCGCTCTTTGCAGACAGCCTCGTCCAGGCATCCCGCGGTACGCCCTCGGCAGGGAAGATGAAAAATTTTCTTGTCAGGTCAAATGATGGCAGCACGAAAAGTGTATCCCTAAATGTCCTGCCGGTCAGGAAAGATGATCGAGAGATCATCGGGACGCTCGTCCAGATTGTTTTTACCCATTCGGCAACCATGCAGAAGCTCAAGCAACAGCAGGCAGCTATGTAATTGACGCATGGAATGGTCGCATGTATCCAGACCGGTGTCACTCCCTGCTCATGATGCAACGCATCATCTTTGTCGACCGTATTGTTGACACGGGGTAACCCGGGCAAACCTGACTTAGGCACTCCGCCGGGGAGGGATCAGTATTAAAAAAATGGGGGGTGGCAGGGAGGGCCCACCCTCCGCGCCGGTTCCCGGGCGCCTGCCGTTATTTACTCGTGTCGATCCAAAAAAAGGGTTTTAAGTAGCGTACTTGCCTGTTACGCAGTATACGTGAATTGGTCTGCGGAGGTGACAGAAGTAGCACAGGAATAGGAATCACCGAGTATACCGGAACCCCCAACCACCCTTATATCGACAGTACCTGCTGAACTGGCCTTAGGTGACGTGATCCAGATTGTGGATCCATCCCCGGAACTGCTGAAACTACTGATTTTAGTGCTCCCAAAATAGACGCTCATTACGGCATTCTGGAACCCTGTACCGGTGATAGTGACCGCGGTTCCGCCGGCCAAGGGTCCGCTCGCTGGTGAGATTGAGGTTAAGGAATATGGATGAGGCAGAGAGGAACACACACCGCCAACATCCCCCGACGTAGTCCCTACGGCCACGATAGTCCGGACGACGTAGATTTTAATGGGTGTTTGTACGGTTGTGGCAGTTACCGTGGGAGCAGTCGTTGCTGCTGTGGTCGTTCCCTGTGTTGCCGGGGCCACGCAGACCGAAGAACTGCATACGTCCCCGGTCGGGCAGACATTGCCGCATCCGCCGCAGGCATCGTGATCGGATGTCGTATCATGGCAGTAGCCGTCAGAACATGCGGTTGTGCCGGACGGGCAGCTGGTGCCGGTCGAACCCGATCCTGCAGTAGTGGAAGCCGGGACGACCGTTGCTGCTGTGGTCGTTCCCTGGGTTGCCGGGACCACGCAGACCGAAGAACTGCATATATCCCCGGTTGGGCAGACATTGCCGCATCCGCCGCAGGCATTGTGATCGGATGTCGTATCATGGCAGTAGCCGTCAGAACATGCGACCATGCCGGACGAACAGCTGGTGCCGGGTGCACCTGATCCTGCGGTAGTGGAAGCCGGGACGACCGTCTGGGGTGTCATCATCGATGAATTGTTTGCCGTGTACCCCGTCTGGGGGACCATGCAACCGGCAGTAACGAGCACAATGATTACTGCTGTGGATAAGAAAAGAGTGTGAAGGTACCTCATAGCAGAACAACAGACATTCTGATTGGAAGTAAATATACATTTTCAATTATTTTTTACTGTGGTTTTTTGTATGTATGAAAGAATATCTGCCAAATCCTGAAAAAAACAGTGCAAATGGATAATCAGGCCAGTTATTTCCAGTTTTCACCCATTTTCTGCCCCATTATCCCGTCAATCTCCCCTCTCTCGCTCAAGTCATATGGGAGGGGGGCCCCCCTCCCCCCACCACATTTTTTTTAAAGCGGGGCGTGCCGGGGAATCTAAAAAAGGCGCCAGCCCCAACCATTAAACCGTCACACGGTGCAGGGATGAGTAGACACCCATGTCACCTGTCATCCGGGTCGACTGCCCCTGCCCGAAGTTAACCTGCAGCCGCCACACGCTCTGCGACGAATGCGAGGCGTTCCGCGTGGCAAAAGGGAAGCTGCCGTTCTGCCGGCAGCCGAAGGTCTCGTTCTGGGATAGGATCCGGAAGATGCTGGGACTGGGTTGAACGCACGATACAGCTGGCCCAGGGATTCGAGCTTTTATACGAATGTTCATACGATTGCTGGCAGAACGACCGGGAACCCTTCCTCTCCATCAGTAAGCCTGTATCGATCTCACGGTGACGTTTACCATGGACCGCAAAGAACACATCCATATCATCAGTGCGGGAGAAAAGATCCACGAGGCCTATCCTGCGGCACTCCGGGATCTGCCGACGATCACCCATACCTTTGTCTTTGCCGAAAAAGAGGTCTATACCAACTCGGCCCGGGATGATACCAAGAAAAGACAGTGGAAGTGCGCCATCCGCGACGCGATTAATAAGGTAAACGCCATCTCCCTCTCCCGGAATATTACCTGTGCCCTGGTCTGCATCGATGCGGCGACGTTTGACGCGATCCGTGACCCGGTGCTCGGGATATTCAGCGATCATCCGGATGCACAGTATTCGTTTGATATCTCTGCCGGGTCAAAACGCCTCTCGCTTGGTCTGTTCTCTATGTCGCTCTGGGTCGGGGGCGATTGCTGGTACGCATTCGGAAATTCCCCAATCCGGCGGGTTCCCGTACCGGCATTCCCCGTAAAGAACCTTGCAGTAAACCCGTATTATCTTGTGATCCTCACCATCCTCTTCCGGGGTCAGGAGACCGGGAAGCAGACGAGAACACTGGTCCCGGGAGAGACCCTGTTCAACGAGACAAAGACCTGGCAGGTACCTGCGTATGATGCTCGTGAGGACACGGACAGACCTGAGCTTTCAGAGACCGCCTTCTCCCGTTTGGTATCGACACTGACCGGCTGGAATCTTATGGGGGAGGAGTCTGATCCGGGGAATGACCGGGAGAAACTCTATTGTCTCACTCCGGATGGCGAACTGGCGATATACGTGTACCTGGCACGTCTGAAGAAGCGGGGTTCCCGGGGTGCACCGGGTCTTACGTGATCCACTCTTGCGACAAAAAACGAGTCCTTACTCCTCTTTTAATGTCCGTTCGTCTTCTTCGATCCATTTCTCGAACTTCTGTATGCCTTCCTTGATCTCGTTTATCCGCCGCTCCACATCTGCCAGCTGGGCGGTTGCCCGTGCACGCTTCTCCGGATCATCGGAGCTGGCAAGAAACCTGCGGATATGCGCTGCTGTGAGCTGGAAATTCTCAAGGGCCGTGGCCGCTTTTTGGTACCGTTCATAATTGACCTCGAGATTCTTCTGGACACGGGATACATTTTCTGATTTCGGGTGCGGTTTTCCTGCATTGAGCATATCCCACAGGGCATCGTGAACGGTGCGGGTCGTCTGGATGCGATCAAAACAGGTTTTTTTGTGTTTGGCAAGCATCTCATGCTTGTACTTCCCCAGCAGATCACCGGCGGTTTTGAGCGCCTGCCCGCGTTCGACGAGTGCATGGATATTCCGGGGCGGGATGTTGACAGGGAATTGGGCCAGTTCCACCTGTTTCATAATCTCGTCAAAATGACCCCGGGAAACAGATTCCAGTCTCCAGTACTCCGGTTTCTGGTTCTCCTTTACTTCCCGGCACAGGGTATTGAACCGGTTCCAGAGCAGATCCCGGTCATCACGGGCAAGCGGTTTTAGGGCTTTGAATAACCCGGTGATCTCTTTTGCCTTGTTCCAGAAATCCTGGTATTTGGTGATGATCGGGAGGTTCTGCCGGATCGGACTGGTCAATGATGCCAGTTTTTCGATCTCCCCGGCAAGGTGTTCTGCATTTTTATGGGCATGTTCAAGCCAGGGATCATCTTCAGGTTTCATGGAGCTTCTCTTCTGTTCACTAGTTATTGATCGTCTTATTTATTTCTGCCCGGGTTTTGATACACCCCACGTGGGGGGTATCCACAGGTTCTAGGCACCTGCCAAAAAAATACACAAAACAATAACAAAGAGAGTACCGGGCCCGCACAGAGAGGGACGCGGGCGGTGATACACGGGGCTAAAGACCATGTACGGTAGTACAGTACCTGGAAATCGCCCTTGATTTTATGGAGTCCTCTCTCCAGTCAGGCCCCTTCAGCGCTTATGCAGGGCCTCACCCTTACCTTATTTAGCAGCGCAGGTTCTTCGCGTGACAATATCCCACGCCTGCGTCAATGGTGGAGTTGTCCCCGCGCCGGATCTCCATCTTCATGGTACCGTCGGATTGCATGATCCGGACCATCGTGGGCTCTGCCTGGGCGACCGGGAGATCCTGCTGGTGTGTGGCGCCTCGTGGCCGGATCACCGTGCTGCATTCCCGCGGGGCTGCAACCAACGGGGATGCGGACGGATCCGCAGACTCCGGAGCAGCTGTGCCAGCCTGTTCCTGGGTATACTCAAAGATACAGGGTTTCCCGTTCTGCCGGGACAGCGTCCTCGTGATCGCCTTGAAGTCGAGCAAATCCTCGATAAGTCCCCTGACCGGCGTTTCCATTGCCGATACCTTCCTCTCAAGTGCCGTGATCCGGTCATCTGTTACACCGGTTTCTGCAATTTCCATACTCGTAATCAGTTTCTCCTGGTGATCGGGCCCGTTCCCAAGAGATTTGATCGTTGCATCTGACATCGCATATAAATCACTACAGATGATTCCTGACATGTTAAAGGGAGGAGTCGGCCTCAGGCATAATCACAAGGCCGGGATGGCTGGCGACCCGTCACAGGGATCTCTTGACAGAACCCATCTGCGACAGAGTAAGAGCACCCCCTCTCATCAGAGGGTTCGCTATCAATGAACAAACATCCATCATCGGAATCGTAAAACGAAAGGTTAAGGCAAAAGACAAAAGAGATCAATGCGCTGAACATCTGGGCCGATATCACAAACATCATGTCTGGTATCGATGAAAACCTGAGCATGTGCTGAATGGGAGCAACCGTATGTCTACGCCAGATTATTCAGTTTGAGTGATTTTATGGTGAACAACGAAGACACAAACAGGAACAATATTTTCCTCATGGATAAGACCGCAAACCCGGCACCGCTCGGGCTCTGCGCATTCGGAACGACGACCATTCTCCTGAGCCTCTGGAATGCCGGGATAATCGGTCTTTCCAGCCCGATTTTTGCCATGGCAATTTTCTATGGCGGCATCGCCCAGATCATTGCCGGGCTCATGGAATGGAAGAAGAACAACAACTTCGGGTTTTTGACCTTCGTGAGTTTCGGGACCTTCTGGATAACCTTTGCCGGTGTTCTCATGCTGCCGGTTCTTGGCCTTGCAAAAGCACCACAGCCCGGTGACCTTGCCGCGTTCCTCGCGGTCTGGGGGATCGTTGCATTGGGGCTCCTGATCTGTACTCTGAATATGCACCGGAGCCTTCAGGCGACCGTCCTCGCGGTGTTCCTGACGATTGTCCTTCTTGTTGCAGCGGAGCTGACGGAAAGCGGCCTTGTCAAACTTGCCGCTGGCCTGATGGGGATTATTGCCGGGGGCCTTGCCCTCTATATCGGGCTGGGTCAGGTTATTAACGAAATCCACAACCGGAAAATATTTCCGGTCTAATCGTTTTTCTCCCCGAAAGGGCTTTTTTTTACGGTGCCGGCCGATCCTTTCCCGACATCCCTATCGTTGCGGGCATCCCCCTCCGGGTCTGATGTAGGGGGTTTTTCAGGAAAGCTTGTAGGAAAGGGGGGACTGACACCTCTTTTCCCGGGCAGAAAGATATGTGCCGGATATCCCGGCTTACAAAAACGTAAACGTCTCCGGCACGAGCGTCTGGAGATCCACCATCACTGCCTGCGCAGGCGTCGGGTTCACGTTCATCTGCTTCTGGAACGCGGTCTGGGACTGCCAGGTACCGGCATTGATCCCGAGCACCCCCCGGTACTGGGTGAGTCCCGTTATATGCACGTGTCCCGTGTGCAGGATCTCCGGGATGGGGTCGATGATCAAGCGGTCGGTTTTTCCTGCGGCAATCGGGGTGCGCCTCCCGTAGGCAGGTGCGAGGTGCCGGCGCTGGAGCATCTCCTCCATCATCAGTCCGCTCTGCTCGTAGGAAGCCCCCGGTATGAGGCCGATCATATCATCGATCGACCGGCCGTGATACATCAGCACCCGCACGCCCTGCAGGTTCACGAGCGCCGGGTTCTCGACGAGCATACAGTTCTCGGGGAACTTTTTTGTGAACTGCGCCGGGATCACCGGCTGGGGCTCGGCGCCCCGCACCACGTCGTGGTTTCCCGGTGCAACGATGATCTTGATCCGGTGCGGGATCGCACTGATCAGGTCGCCGAATGCATCATACTGCTCGTAGATGTTCTTGATCGTCAGTTCCTGCTCCTGCCCGGGGAAGACCCCGATCCCGTCCACGAGGTCGCCAGCGATGAGGAGGTAGGAAGCACCGGAGTCCGCGATCCAGTCGACAAACCGGTTCCAGGCTTCAGGAAGAAACGTGTTGCTCCCCACGTGGACGTCGGAGATGAAGACCGCTTTTCCCGGCTGTTCGCTCACAAACGGCTTGTTGTCGATCCTGATGTCGGGCCGGAACATCTGTTCGGCAAAGAAGAGCTTCCCGTCGTTTGAGAGCTTGCCCTTGACGCCGATCACCTCATCCATGATCAGGCGCTCAGCATCGGCAAAGACCGGCCGGTCCTTCCGGAAGAGCACCGTGAGGTTTGCCGTGGTATCCTCGAGTTCTGCGATCCGGTGGCCGTTTGTCGTGGTCTTGACCTCGGCAACCATCCCGATCACGGTGCACTCCTCCTGCCGGTACCTGGGCGAGCGGGTGAGCCCTTCAATCGGCATCGCCCCGCACCGTGCCCGGATCATCGCGCCGAGCTTGCTGTACCGGTCCCGGAAATAGTGGAGGTAATCCTCGGTGCCGTTGATGCTCCCCGATGTCCCCGGGCTCCCCGAGACGATCTCGACCGAGGGATCGGTTAAAAAACGCATCCCGTCCCGGGTGGCGTTCATACCCGGAATGTGCTTTGCCGAGACCACGATGGTGTCCTCCGGGACGCCGGCGATGATGCGCTCGATCAGGTCCGGGTTGTCCTGCTCCTGGATGTACCGCACCACGTCGGGGTGCACCTGGAGCCGGGTATCGAGGAACCGGAGCGTGATCTCCTGCGCATCAAGCATAATGATAGTATATTGCAGCACTCTGGAAAATAATCATATCACCCATGCACGTGTCTTCCCTAACACCCGTCGCAGGGAATCCTTGATATCGTCTTCCGTTCTAACCCTCTTCACTTACGGGTACACACCCCTTCCCGATACCATGCTCGATACCCTCCAGATGTTTATTCTGGCATTTGCCCTCGGCCTGACCGGCGCCCTTGCGCCGGGCCCCACGCTGGTTGCCACCATCAACGCATCGATCCCCGGCGGCTGGACCATGGGCCCGAAAGTGACGCTCGGCCACATGCTCTCAGAACTTGTCATCGTCCTTTTGATCGTGGCCGGCCTTGCAACCGTCGCGCTCCGGTACACCACCGCGGTTGCAGTCATCGGGGGCGTGGCGCTCGTGATCTTCGGTATCCTCACGATCACCGGGAGCCGGGGCGCCTCGCTTGCAGGAAGCGGCAGCGGGCAGACCACCGTTGCAGCAAACCCGTACTTTGCCGGCTTTTTCACGAGCGTCGCCAATCCTTACTTCTGGATCTGGTGGCTGACCGTCGGGAGCGCGATGGTGATTGCCGGCCTTGCCGGCGGGATCTTCCTTGCTTCCGTCTTTATGGCCGGGCACTGGTGTGCGGATCTCGGGTGGTTTACCCTTGTCTCGACCGGCATCTCCAAGGGAAAGACGCTCCTATCAGACTCCACGTACCAGCGGATCATGATCACGTGCGGCCTCTTTCTGGTCATCTTCGGGTGCTATTACCTTGTGCGGGTCGTGGTGCCTTCGGCCTGAACCTCCTTGGGACAGGGTGCGGTATATTAACAAAAAACGCCAATAGAGAGCGTTAAGGATGGCAGAGAACGAACCGTCGCGGGATATCCGCACGATGATCCATGAATTCAGGACAAGCGAGCACTGGGCGGTCTCCCTTGCCCGCGACATTCTCTGGGTGGCAGCCGTGGTCGGCTGCATCGCGCTTGCACTCTACCTGATCTGCGGGACGTGGCCGGCGGTCGTGACCGTGGAATCGGGGAGCATGGAGCCCCACATGAACATCGGGGATCTTGTGGTCGTTGTTGCCCCCGACCGGTTCGGCTCCCTCCAGACGTGGGACGAGGCAAAGACGACCGGGTACCAGAAATTCGGCGATTACGGGGACGTGATCATCTACCGCCCGAACGGCGAGACCGATTTCTGGGCACAGATCGGCCTGCTCCCGCTCTCAAAGCAGCACCCGATCATCCACCGGGCCATGACCTGGGTTGATGCAGGAGATCCCGAACCGTCGTACCTCAACCCGTACCGCGGGAATGTAACCCCCTCCGGGTATATCCCGCTTGTGACGACCAATACGACCGCGTACGGGTACTATCTCATGTACCCGGAAAACGCCACGCCCCCGGGGAATCTCTCCGCAGATGCGAAAGGCATGGGATTTTCCACGGCCACCGCGAAGTACTTCCTTCCCGAACAATACGTTGTTAACGGGAGCGGGTATGTCAGGTACGGCGATGCAACAGCGCATGGCGGCTACATAACCAAGGGGGACAACAACCCGGTGAGCGACGAAGGGTATCTCACGGTCGGGGATATCCAGACGATCGAGCCGGTCGAAAAAGACTGGGTGGTCGGTAAAGCCCTCTTTACCGTCCCGTATGTCGGCCTGCTCCCGCTCCATATCTGGGAAGTGATCATCGTCTTCATCGTGGTGATGGTTGCCTGGGACTGGTATGCGAAACGAAAGGAAGCGGAGTCCGGTAAAAAGGCCGGAAAGTCCAGGAAGCCGTCGAAAGGTTCCCGGCAGAAGAAATAATACGATACGGTCGTAACGACAATGACATCCGCACTTAACACGCTCCTGCGCGACGTACAGGCCGGTCACCGGCTCACACCCGACGAAGGCGAATACCTCATGAAGACGACCGGCCGCGACGTCTTCCACGTCACTGCGGCTGCCGATGAGGTGAGGGAGGAAAAGGTCGGCGATATCGTCACATATGTCCGGAACCAGAACCTGCACGTCACGAATATCTGCAAGAACCTCTGCGGGTTCTGCGGCTTTGGGAAAAAAGCGACCGATCCCGGCGCCTACTGCCAGGATCTTGACGCGACCCGGGCCGGTGTGCGGCTGGCACAGGAACGCCATGTCACCGAGATCTGTTTCCTCTCGGGCGTCAATCCCACCTTTGACCTCGACACCTACACCGGCCTGCTCACCGCGGTACGCGAAATCGCTCCGGAAATCCACATCCACGCGTTCAGCCCGGACGAGGTGGCCCATGCGGCAAAACGGAGCCGGTGCACCACGGCGGAAGTGCTCGCCGCCCTCAGGGACGCGGGGCTGGGTTCTCTTCAGGGAACCGCCGCGGAGATCCTGATCGAGTCCGTGCGGAAGGTGATCTGCCCCAGAAAGGTCTCCGGTGCCGAATGGGTGCGGATCATCAGGGAGGCGCATGCAATGGGCATCCGCACGTCTGCCACCATCATGTACGGCTCGTACGAGTCCGCCCGTGACCAGGTGGACCACATGGCGATCGTCCGGGAGATCCAGGATGATACCCACGGCTTCTCCGAGTTCATCCCGATGTCCTATATCCACACCAATACCCCGCTCTATACGCAGGGTATCGGGCGGGCCGGGGCAACAGGAAGAGAAGACCTCCTGATGATCGCGGTCTCCCGGCTGTTCCTGGATAATTTCAACAATGTCCAGGTTTCATGGGGTAAGCTCGGCCTCAAGATGACGCAGCTCGCGCTCCTGTGCGGGGGTAACGACCTTGCCGGCACGATGTTTACCGATGAGGTCTCGGTGGATGCAGGTGCGGGCGATGCCAGTTACCTTTCCCCTGACGTTATGGAGCGGATGACGGCGGACCTCGGTCGGACGCTACGGCAGCGGACGACGCTCTACGATCTGATATAACCCGCTGAAACGGCGGAAGCCTGTTTAAAAAAGATTTTTCGGGTTATTGCAGAGGGTGTAGGTCAGAGCAGTTCCAGCGCCTGCTTGCCGGTCATGCCGTTTGTGATCCCGCGCCCCATCGCTCCCCGGTTGGTCTCCTTGACGATGCCGGTCAGGATGTCGTGGGTGGTGACAATGGACGGCCCGTGTGCGGGACGGACTTTTGCCGCCGGGTAACTGAACGAGTCCAGTGCCGCCACATCGAAGGCTCCGCACCCCACAAGGCCCACATCGGTTATAATGGCTACGAGGTTCGCCGGTCCCAGCGGGATGACATACCCTTCGGCAACCTTATGCGACAGATGAATGGTGACCTTTTCCATAATTCTCTACGATGCACATTGGCATCGTAGTAATATAATTATGATGGGGGCGGGCCGAGCGACAGATAGGTTTTATGTTTAATATGACACAGTGTGACACACTGGATGGATGGTGCCGGTATGGATAGAGACCTTTCAACAATGCTCTCCGATGCAGCAGGCGGACACCGGATCAGCCAAAAGGATGCGCTCCGGCTCTTTACGAAATACGACCGGGATGTCTGGAAAATCACGGCAGCCGCCGATGAAAAACGAGAAAAGATCGCCGGCGACGCGGTCACCTATGTCCGGAACCAGAACATCAACGTGACCAACCTCTGCGTCAATGCCTGCGGTTTCTGCGGTTTCTCCAAAAAGCCGGGCAACGAAGGGATCTATTTCCACGATGAGGCAGTCATCCGGGAGAAGGCACGGCTCGCGAAATCCCGGGGAGTATCCGAGATCTGCACGGTCAGTGGCCTGCACCCTGCATTTACCGCACAGTCCTATTTCGATGTGTACCGGTGGATCAGCGAAGAGGCGCCGGGGGTGCACCTGCACGCAAGTAATCCCATGGAAGTCGCGTATGCGGCACAAAAGAGCCAGATGACCACAAAAGAGGTGCTCTCTCAGATGAAGGCAGCCGGGCTTTCTTCGATGTGCGGGACGGCAGCCGAGATCCTTGTGGATTCGGTCCGGGAGAAGATCTGCCCGCAGAAGATCTCAACCGATGAGTGGGTCCGTATTATCCGGGAGGCCCATCACCTCGGCATCCCCACGACAGCGACGATCATGTACGGCCACTGCGAGAGCGATGAAGACCGGGTCCGGCACCTCGCACTCCTCCGGGAGATCCAGGACGAGACCCTCGGCTTTACGGAATTTGTCCCGCTCTCGTTTATCCACATGAACACCCCGATCTTCCGGGACGGGCTGGCCCGGGCGGGCGCAACCGGCCGCGAGGATATCCTGATGGTCGCGGTCGCCCGGCTCTTTCTGGACAATTTCAGGAATATTCAGGTCTCGTGGGTTAAAGAAGGGATCAAGATGGCGCAGCTGGGCCTTCTTGCCGGGGCAAACGACCTCGGCGGCACCATGTTCGAGGAAAGTATCTCGAAAGGAGCCGGGGCGACGAACACGGATTACCTCGACCCGGCCGAAATGCAGCGGGTGGCAGAAGACCTCGGGCGGACGCTGTGCCGGCGCACGACGCTCTATAAAAAAGCCTGATGGGGTCTGGTGAGGAAAGCTTACCACGGACTGGAAACGGGGAAACACTGCGGGTACTGATCCCGTACCGGTACCCTGATCACCGGGGCTTGAGCAGCCTGACGATCTTGTCCCCGGTTTTTTTGGCATGCGCCACGGCTTTTGCATCCTTCATGATATCCCCTTCATCCGTTCCCGTGCCGGTGACTGCACCGAGGGATGCAAACTCGTGGGCGCCAAGGAATCCTTCAATCGTTGCTGCCGCCCGTTCCGCTCCCATCGAGGCGTTGACTGCAACGGCAATGCCCTTTTTCCCGGAGAGCCTGCGGTCGTGGTAGAGTGAGTACGTGCGGTCGATGAAATTCTTGAGCTGGCCCGTGACATCGTAGTAATACGTGGGCGACCCGATCACGAGCACCTCACAGTCCAGCATCTTCTGCGCCACGGCTCCCCAGTCGTCATTCTCGATCACGCACCACTTCTTCTCCATGCATTTCAGGCAGCCCAGGCACGGGTGGATCTTCTTCCCGGCAAGGGAGACAAATTCCGTTTTGAGTCCTGCATTCTTACACTGCCCGAGGATCACCTGGATGAGCTGTGCGGTGTTCCCCTCCTTTCGCATGCTGCCCGACAACCCGAGGACTTTCATACGTTACCCTGTCCTTTTGGGATAATGATAGTTTTGATCCCGGGGGAAAGCCCGAGGCCGGAGAACGCCGCAACGATCTCCTGCTGTGGGTTGCGGGACCGGTACATGAGGTGGGACGGACAATCACAATCGCTGCACCCGAATCCCGGCACACTTGTTCCGCCCCGGGCAAGGGCAATAGCGAGCCGGCATTCGAGACGTGCTTCTGTCGGGGCGCTCACGGCATACGCGACACAAAACCGGGGATCGGTGAGCAGGTAATCGATATGCCACTTGGGCTGCCGGTCCTTCTGCTCCGCGAGGCTGAAGTGGCGTTCGAGCCGGACAAGACCTCCGGGTCCGAGGGCTGAGCCGATGTAGCAGTGCCAGCCCGTAGCAAACGGGAGGGGGCCAAGTGCCCCGACCCGTACGGTGCAGGCAGGATTTTTTAAAACAAGGCAGTAAATCCCTTTATCCATACCCGCCCTTCATGAGCTGGTTTGCTGCCGCAATATGGCGTTTCCCGCCAGAGTCCACCGGCTCCCCGTGTCCCGGGTAGAGCCCTTCCACATCGAGCGGAACGAGCTGTTCAAGGGATTTTGCAAGCGCCTGCCGGCTGCCGCCGGGGAAATCGTAGCGGCCGAATGCCCCGTCAGTAAAGACTGTGTCGCCGCTGATGAGCACCTTATCCGGCGCTGAAAAGAGACAGATACATCCCGGGGTGTGACCCGGCGTGTGGATAACGGTAAGGCCGCCGATTGTATCGCCATCGGAAAGCACGATGTCCGGCACGATGCCGGGCGAGCGGGCGCCAAACTGCATCGAGAGGCTTTTGCCGTCATCGATGAGCCCCCCGGCATCGTCCCGGTGGATCGCGATCTTCGCCCTGCACATGTGGGCGATCTCTTTGACATGCGCCGTGTGGTCGAAGTGGCAGTGGGAAAGGACAATCGTATCGATCTCATCTTTGTACGGCTGGATCGCCATCGGGAAAACACCGGCGTCCACGAGGACCGTGCCGAAAATATACGAGTTCGCGAGCGCCCCCTGTTCGGGAATCCACCTGACCTTCATGCACAATAATAAAGCATACCAACAGATGTTTGTTATGGATATGCTCATCCGCAGGTGCTCATCTTGTGTTCCCGAAAACGTCGCTGTTGCGGCACGGGCGGAGGGCATGGACGCGGAACAGATGGCCCGGCTCGTGGCTGCCGGGCGGATCGTGATCCCGGCAAACCCGCACCGGCCGCACCGGCTCTGTGCAATCGGCGAGGGGTGCACGGTCAAGGTGAACGTGAACGTCGGGACATCGGGCACCCGGTGCGATTACGCCCTTGAGGAGAAGAAGGCACAGGCTGCGCTCGACAACGGGGCCGACGCGATTATGGATCTTTCCACCGGCGGGGACCTTGTCGCGATCAGGAAGAAGATGCTCGCCCTCGACACCACGGTCGGGACGGTGCCGATATACGAGGCGGTGCGCCGGGCGGGGAATGCCGCGGATGTGGACGCCGACCTGCTCTTTAAGGTCATCCGGGAGCACTGCGAGCAGGGCGTGGATTTCTTGACGCTCCACTGCGGGGTGAACCGGCAGGTGCTCGATGCCCTGAAACTCGATCCGCGCCTCATGGGGGTCGTGAGCCGGGGCGGGACGTTCCACTGCGCGATGATGATGCTCCGGGACGAGGAGAACCCGCTGTACGCGGAGTTTGACTACCTCCTCGATATTCTCGCGGAATACGATGTTACGATCAGTCTCGGGGACGGGATGCGGCCCGGCTGCCTGCAGGACGCGGGAAAACTTGCAAAGTCGGTCGAGTACGTGACTCTCGGGACGCTCGCGAAGCGTTCCCTTGCCCGGGGCGTCCAGCGGATGATCGAGGGGCCGGGGCACATGCCGCTTGACCAGGTGGGTTACAACGTGCGGATGATAAAAGAGATCACGGATCAAGCCCCGCTCTACCTGCTCGGACCAATCGTGACCGATATTGCGCCGGGCTACGATCACGTGGTCGCGGCGATCGGGGGAGCGGAAGCCTGCCGGAACGGGGCCGACTTCCTCTGCATGGTCTCGCCAAGCGAGCACCTCGCGCTGCCGGACGTTGAGGATATCATCGCCGGGACCCGGGTCGCAAAGATCGCGGCGCATGTTGGAGATACGGTGCGCCGGTCCGAGGGATACAAGATGGAGCGCGAAGTGAAGATGGCCGAGGCCCGGCACCTGCTCGACTGGGATGTGCAGTTCAAACTGGCGCTCTACGGCGACCATGCAAAAGCGATCCATATCCGGGATGGGGACACGGACACCTGCTCGATGTGCGGGGATCTCTGTGCGATCAAGATGGTCCGGGAACTCTTTGAAGGGAAAGATAAGAAAACGAAATAAGTTTTCAGATTTTTTTCATCCGGCAGGCAATTATCGGCCAGTTTCCTTCTCTTCGTTTGATCGAATTTTCCGCCCGGATTCACCCTCCTGACCGTTCGGCCGCGAGACTGGCAAGTTTCGTGAGCGTGTTGATATTTCTCATCGTCCCGTCTTTGAGTGAAGGCGGCCATTTGAGTTTTGAGCGGCCCATGCCGTCAGGGTAGTGGACATAGATCTCCCGTTTCCCGACAACAACAGTCTCCGTCCCTGAAATGACAAATTCCGCGAGGACATTCTTTCCAACGGGTCCGGCAACGAGCATGACTCCCACCTGCGATGGGACTGCATTCGGGAAGGGATTATCCCTGACGATCTGTTCCAGTTCTTTTGCGCTCCGGATGAAAACCCGGATCTCCTTTCCGGTTTTTCCTGCCAGTTCCTTTTCAAGTGCCGTCGCCAGTTCCCCTTCTGGCTGGTCGCTGGTAAAGAGGATATTGCCGCTGTTGATACAGGTGCGGACTCCAGAAAGGCCGGCCCGTTCACCAATGGTGGCCAGCTCTTTCATGGGAATGAGATTATTCCCCCCGACGTTGAGTCCACGGAGAAATGCGATATATGTTGTCGTGGCCTTCATGCCCTCCATGCTCGTTATTGGTCCCTGTGGGATATGGACGTATCCAGATCATTCATTCTTTTTCTGCCCGGTCACCATATGGGCGATCTCTCCCACCGTGACCGACACGGTCCGGGTGAAGGGAACCTGCTTTGGGATCATCAGGAATTTTATCCGGGCTGTCCCCTCTATTGTCAGCTCCAGTTTCCCGCCCGCAACAAACGCGGTGAGCGCCCCTAAGAGCGCGGTGTTGCGGGATGTGACCGATACGGGAAGCACGGTCGCTGTATTGGCGGGGATCTTTGCGCTGCCGGTATCGCCGGTCGCGATTACCTGTGGCGTCCCGGCATTCCTGTACGAAACGGTAAACGGGCACGATTCCAGTGTCGCTCCCGCCGGGTTCGGGTTTTCCACCCGGATCGAAACATCGAGATCGAGCGTGGAAAACGAGATATTCTTCAGTGCGATCCCCTCAAGGGTTACGACCGGGTCCTGCAGGATCGGCATGGTACCAGCATGGGGCTTTAAAAAGAGATAATCCTGCCCGTGGGATTATACCCACACCTTACTTCTTTGCCAGTTTCAGGATCCGGATCGCAAGGTGAGCCGCGTTATCCCCGTTGTCAACACCCACGCACGCGACCGGCACACCCTTTGGCATCTGGACGATCGAGAGTATTGCGTCAAGGCCGTTCAGGGTTCCGCTGACCGGCACGCCGATCACCGGCTTGTCGGTCTTTGACGCGATCACGCCCGGCAGCGCAGCTGAGAGCCCGGCGATGGCGATGAAAACCTTACAGGTACTGCTTTTGACATACACATCCAGCTTGTCCGGGTCCCGGTGGGCAGAGATCACCTGGTAGTCCCAGGAAACCTTGTGCTCGTCAAGGACCTTCTTTGCCTTGTCGGCAATCGCGGCGTCGGATGCCGATCCGCAGATGATAGCGACGTCTGCCATATAAGCCATCCAAACTTATATCCCGTCTATATAAATATACTATTGGCAGATCCACATGGAAAAAGAATCACTCCTTATGCTGCCGGGCCCGGTACCGATGCCTGAACGGGTCAGGTTCGCGATGTCGCGTCAGGCAATCAACCACAGGAGCGCCGAATTTGGTGCGGTGTACGCCGATTGCGTGAGAGTTTTAAAGACCGCATTCGGAACCACAAACGATGTCGTTGTGATCAGCGGATCCGGCACGGCCGGTATGGAAGCCGCAGTCGCAAACTTCGGCAGGGATAAGGAGATCGCCTGCTTCGTGAACGGCAAGTTCGGCGAGCGGCTCTACAAGATCAGCCAGCGCTACGGTAAGGCCCACGAGCTCCCGTCCGAGTGGGGAACCCCGTTAAACCTCGCAGCGCTTGAAGAGCAGCTCGAAGCGGGCGCACAGGTCGTCACCCTTGTCCACAACGAGACCTCTGCGGGGATCAAGAACCCGGCCGCGGAGGTAGGAAAACTGGCCCACAAGTACGACGCGCTCTTTATCATGGACGGTATAACCTCGGTTGGTGGCGACACATTTGAAGCCGATAAGTGGGGTGTCGATGTCGCGATTGTCGGTTCGCAGAAGTGCCTTGCCGCCCCGGCAGGGCTTGCCGCAGTCGCGGTGAGCAGCCGGGCGTGGGATCGGCTCACCAAGAATCCGCCATACTATCTCGACCTTGCCGCGTACAGGAAGAGCGCAGCCGGAAAGCCGATGGAGACCCCGTATACCCCGGCCGTCCCGCTGTTCCTCGCGCTCCGCGAGGCCTGCCTTATCGTCGAAGAGGAGGGCCTTGCAAACCGGATCGCCCGCCACCAGAGGATGGCAAAAGCCGTCCGCGCCGCCGCACAGACCTGGGGCCTTTCTCTCTTCCCGAAACTCGATGCGAAGCACGAGTACGCGACGACCGTCACCGCGGTCTCGTATCCCGAGGGCATCAAGGATGACGATGTCCGGGCAACAATCAAGAAGATGGGCATCATCATCGCCGGCGGCCAGGACCACCTCAAGGGCAAGATCTTCCGGATCGGAACCATGGGCGCCGTGAGCGCTCCCGAGATCCTCGCGACCCTCGCCGCGACCCAGCACGGTCTGAAAAAGGCCGGCTACAAGGTCAAGGGCGACGGTGTCGAGGCGGCAGCCGAGGTGCTTGGATGAGGGTTGGTGTTGCAGACACCACCTTCTCACGCGTCAACATGGGAGCGATCGCCATCGACGAGCTCAAGAAGCACGCGAGCGTGGCGATCGAACGGGTGACCGTGCCGGGCGTCAAAGACCTGCCGGTCGCCTGCAAGAAACTGATCGAAGAGCGCCGGTGCGAGATCGTGATGGCCCTCGGGATGCCGGGCGGGAAAGACAAGGACAAGCTCTGCGCCCACGAGGCATCGCAGGGCCTCATCATGTGCCAGCTCATGACGAACCGGCACATCATCGAGGTCTTCGTGCACGAGGACGAGGCAAAGGACGATGCAGAACTCGCGTGGCTTGCCGAGCAGCGCACCCGGGAGCATGCCGAGAACGCGGTAAAACTCGTCCTCCACCCCGAGGCCCTTACCAAAGACGCCGGCACCGGCCAGCGCCAGGGATTTCCGGATGCCGGCCCGGCCCGCAAGTAGGGACTATCTACAGATTTATGAGCATAAAAACGAGATGATCAGATATGTGCGATACAAAACCGACAAAACTGGGATTTGTCGTCGCGGAATTCAACCGTGACATCACCTATATGATGGAGATCGAGGCGCGGGAGCATGCCGCATTCCTCGGAGCAGAAGTGACCGAGTGCCTGTACGTGCCGGGCGCCTTTGACATGCCGCTGGCCATAAAGAAGATGCTTGCCGCCGGTAAAGTTGACGCTGTTGTCACCATCGGCTGCGTGATCGAAGGGGTGACCCAGCATGACGAGATTGTCGTGCAGCACGCGGCCCGGAAGATTATCGACCTCTCCTTAGAGTTCGGCAAGCCCGTAACGCTCGGCATCTCCGGGCCCGGCATGAGCCGGCTCGAGGCGAACGAGCGGATCGATTACGCAAAGCGCGCCGTTGAATCAGCTGTAAAACTTGTCAAACGATTACAATGAGGCCGCTCTCGGAGAAGGTTGCGGGGATCGCCCCCTCTGCAACCATTGAGATCTCCAACCGGGCAAAGAAGATGCAGCGGGAGGGCATCGATGTCATCAGCCTCTCTATCGGCGAGCCTGACTTCGATACCCCCAAACACATCAGGGACGCCTGCATCGATGCGCTGAACCGGGGAGAGACGCATTATGCGCCCAGCAACGGCATCCCCGAACTGCTCTCGGCGATCAGCGAAAAGATCACAAACGAGAACAGGTTCCCCTGCAAGCCTGAGCAGGTGATCGTCACCTGCGGGGCCAAGGATGCAATTTATGAAGGGATGGAGGCAGTCTTAAATCCCGGTGACGAAGTCCTCCTCCTCACCCCGGCCTGGGTCTCGTACGAGCCCTGCGTCCAGATGGCGGGCGGGAAGATCGTGAAGCACGCGGTCAACCAGAAAACCTTCCAGCTCGATGACTCGATCCTCGAACGGGTCAACGCCCGCACGAAGATGATCGTGGTGAACTCTCCCTCAAACCCGTCCGGCGCGGTGTTCGATAAAAAGTCCATGAACCTTGTCGCAGATCTCTGCCAGGAC
>JBEKTA010000003.1:0-25228 GCA_049516515.1 Methanoregula sp.
GAAGGCATGACGCGCGATCCCGTGGCAGTACTGCCCGGAATGTAAGATAATGCTGGGGGACTAATTACCAGTTTTCAAGCCGTATAGGTGCAAAAACGATGCAACAACCGCTTGGATTTCCCGACCGGTTTCTGATGGATCCTGATGGGTTCTTTGACCGCATGGCCAATGGGGGGAGGGGTACCCCTGCCACACAAAGCCCGGATCCCCACCCCCTCCTCTCTCAGCAGAGGCAGGGGGACCCCCCTCGCCTCCATGAAATAGTGCACCGTTTCCCGTGGACTTCAGGAGTGAAACAAAATCCGGCCGGCCACATGGCAAGAGGGAGGTGGGGCCCCCTCCACGCACAGGTAGCACCCCCCTCCCCCCCGACCAACTTTTCCCGTGCCCCGGGGGTACCCCCTCCACCCTCAGCATGAGGGGGGACTACCCCCTTGGTTCCAGCAGCGCAACCTTTTGTTCACGTGGAGCATCCGCCGAAAGAGGGGGAGTACCCCCTCCGTACCCTGAGGGAGGAGGGGGCCTGCCAATCATAAGGTGGGAAGGGGTACCCTTCTGCCCACTGCGGATCAAGGCCACCCCCACCCCCCCATCTTTCCGGGGGTGGGTTCCCTGCCCTTTCCCTACCTGCCCGGGCGGGAAAAGGGAGTACGGCGGAGGAACGATCCAGCAGCTGATTACAGGATGCCGGTTCCGGTGCAGGAAATGGTAAGGCGGTCTAAAAAAAAGGGCTCAGGCCCCGGCCGGTGCCTGATCGGTCACGTTCCCCGTACTATTGCCGGCCACTGATGTCACCACGGATGCTGGAATATCTGCCACAACATCAAGGCTCCCGTAGGGGAGCGTTGTCGAATCGGTCTTGACGAGGATGCAATCCTTGTAGACCTTGACAGTCAGTTTGTCTCCCGAGCCATCGTTTTTCTGGACGGATGCAGTAACAAGACCGTCATTTGCTGCCGGTACCCGGTAGAAATGATCGCCGGTGTTTGGCATTACCTGCTGGCTGCCGGCCACCACCTGCTGGTTGCCCGGTGTACCTACAGACCCCGAATAGAACTGGTCATAGATGATCTCCACCCAGACTCCTGAAGGGGGCACGACAGGGAGCGTTGGTGTCGGTATGGGCGTCTCGACCACAGTCGGCACTGGCGTCGGGACGGTCGTTGGTTCCGGTGTGGGGGCCCCATGCAGGAAAGTACCGGCAGGGTTCTGCATATTTTTCACGACAAGTAACCCTCCCGCTGCGATGACCATGATCACGATGACTACGATCGTAAAGGTTTTCGAGCGCTTCCGTTCCGGGGCGACAGGGTTCTTTAGCGCGGGAGAACCTGCCGGTCCCGGCGCGGTATCTGCACTTTCCGGCTCTTTCAGGAGATCAAGAACGATTCTTTTGGCTTTCCTGGCATTGTCGTACCCGGGATGGAGAGATAATGCCTTGGTAATGGACTTGAGAGATTCCTGGTATTGTTCCGTCTGGATCAACGCTAACCCGCGATTATTCCATATTTCGGCCACGGTCGGGTCAATGGCGATGGCTTTGTCAAATGCGGTTATTGCACGCCGGTAATCACCCTTTTCGTAAAGAGACACGCCTTCACTGAACCACTTTTTGGCCTCATCCATGATGTATAAAAAACACTTATAGGATATACGAGTTCCCAAAAATGACTGCTAACAGCACAGGAAAATACATGACATTCAAGCAACAGTTTCATTACTTTCCTCTGAAATAACACAATACATGGATCATAAGGACACTGCTGTCTCGCTGAACATACCCACTGATCTGGTTGAAAAACTGGATACTATTGCAAAACAGAAGTTCCTGAACCGTGACGATATTATTATCGATGCGTGTGCCTATTATTGCCAGTTCTATGATATGAACAGTGAACGCCTCCCTGAAACGATGCGTAATGTATTCTTTAATCTCGCCCGTCATGATGATGAGTTCCGTACTCTCCTGCGGCAGGTGTTACGCAATGACCCCACCTCGGAGACGAATAACAACAAATAATTTCACCGCCCCACATTTACACTGGCGGTCATGTCACCGGTTCTGAACAGTTGCCGGAAGCGGAAAATTACAGCAGAGATCGGAGGTTTGTCTGAACCGAATTATGGCACCCGGTTATTGTACTCCAGGACGATCTTTTCCGATATGGATTTAAATGAACTTTGTTGACAGGTAATCCGGGACTTACTGCAATAGTTTCGGGTGTTTTTTTATTACTGGTTCACACTCACTTTTTTCCCCCGGGTGAATCCGGATCTGTATCTTTCTTTTCTCTTCCCTTCCGGCAGGATTGGCACGTCCCATCCCCCGTTTTTACTCCCTGAACAAGGAGAAATTGTCATTACAGGGAAGTAACACGACAGATCCTGAACCCCCGGCTTTCACGCGGTCAACCTCATTTCACGTACATCCTGGGATCGCCGCTTATCTCATGGTTACCCAGATGGAAGGTTATCTTGCTCTGGCCGAAGTAGTTCCAGAGAAATGCGATAAGGATGGCAATGATCTTTCCGAGAAGGTAACTGATGGAGAAGATCTCGACTGCGAGATAAAGAACCCCTAGTGTCAGGGCCAGGCTGCTCATGGAGATCAGCGCAAACAAGAGGAACTGGCGGAGATAATGCCGGTTCGTATCCCGGAAATTGAGGTATTTGTTCAGGAAAAAACTGGCAACCATCCCGCAGGTATACGAGACGGTCGCAGACCAGATATACCAGATGCCGAAATGCTCGGTAAAAAAATACAGGAGGCCTACATCGATCAGGGTAGAGACCACGCCTATAAGAAAAAACCCGATAATCTTTTCCTGGCCAATAACGGCCGGGATTTTACATCTCCCCCATATTTCTTTGAGACATTTCATAAAAGGTGAGTTATCCGGAGCCTGCTGCCCCGGCACAGTCATACAGGGATCCTGCGGTCTGGGTCTCTGATCCCGCAGTGCTGGTTGCGTTCGCCCCGGTTTCGTTACCGTAGGACAGGTCCACTGCCGTGCAGTGGGCACTCACCCAGCTGAAGATCCCGCTGTTGCCCGAGTTCATCCCCCCGCCCACACCCGCTGAACCACTGGTGAGGAAGTACCGGACTTTACCCTCCCGGATCAGGGTTTCAAGAGAGGTTATGTTCAGGATCCGGTCGCTGCCCGAGAATCCCCCGATGGACATGACCGGTTTTCCCGTTTCGATGATCAGGTTCGCACCGGCCTGGCTGCTTGGGACGGCGAGTATCCAGGTCTCATTTTCAGTGTGGGAGAGCAGGTAATCCACAAACCGGGTGTCCGAGGTATTTCCCGTACCCGAAATGGAGACGGAACCCCGGCCTGATGCATAAACTGATGCATAGCTGGCGTTCCCCGTTCCGGCGAGTCGTTCCCGGCCCGACAGATCCTGCGTAAAACGACCCATATCGGTGCCCGGTATACTTCCTGTTCCAAGCCCCCTGTCAGTTCCATTCCCGATCCCCCCGCCAATCCGGGCTGCCGGGGGGCCCGCGACTCCCTGGTTGCTCCCGTATATCAGGGGCGTGCAGGACCAGATGAAGGGAGCGACAAAGAGGAGCCCGAGAGCGATAATTACTATGTATTTCTGAGGGTTTTGTGAAACCGCATTTTTCCGTATCCACAGGGACCCAAGAATTCCTGTGCATACGATCGTCCCGAAAAAAACGAGCGGGATCAGGAGACCGGACCATGCAACGTCATACGAAAGGAAGAGGGCCTGGAGAAGCCCGGTGATGAGCACCGCCCCGATGAGGATCCAGCCTTTCCATCCTTCGGTGAGATATTCCCGGTACATCGCAACGGCCCCGATCCCGATAAGGGCGGCAAGAGGTGGTGCAATGGTCGCGATATAGTAGGTATGCCCAAACGCGGTCGTAAAACTGAAGAACAGCAGGCCGGGCACGAGCCAGAACAGCATCGCGATGAGAGTGAGCCCCCGTTCGCTGGAGATCCCGGCATCCTCAAACCCCTTGAGGGTAAGAGAAGCCGGTCTCCGCACCCAGACAAGGAGCCCGATAAGCGCAAAGGGGAGGAGCCAGGAGAACTGGCCTGCAAGTTGTTCCCCGAAGAAACGGGTAATGCCCGGCGTTCCCTCTCCGTTTGCCACGCCGCCGGCTGCGCTGCCCCGGGCGGCAGCCAGATCGCCATCGGGATTCGCACCGGCAGCCCTCGCACCGATTCCCGTCTGCTGCTCATCCTGCCGGATGGCACCTGTCCTCTGCTCCCTGGTACCATTGGCCATGCCGGGCATCCCGCGGTTTTCCAGTCCCAGTCGCTCGAGGCCGTTGTAGTTAATGATGAGGCCGAGGACCGTGTTGTCCCCGCTCCCGCCGATATAGGGGCGCTCGTTTGCCGGGACCATATCGACCGCGACCGCCCATGAGAGAGAGACCGCAAGGAGTACAAGGACGGCAATTCCAAGGTGGAGCACACGCTTCCTGAACGAAAAGTCTGTTGTGCCAAGGAAATAAACCACGAGGACAGCAGGGACCACGATGAACGCCTGGATCATCTTGATATTGAACCCGATCCCGATGAGGCAGACCGAGACAAGGAGCCACGGCAGGGATCGTTCCCGTGTTGCCTTGAGTACGGCCCAGACCGCCAGAAGAATGACAAAAATGAGCTGGGTATCCATGGTGCCGTTCCGGGAGACTGCGACAAGGATAGGGGTTACGGCAAGAGCTAAGGCTGCGACAAGGCCAGCCGGTTTTCCGAACGGGCGGGCGACAATGAAATAGATAAGGGCGACCGATCCGATCCCCGCAAGGGCCTGCGGAAGGACGAGGACCCAGCCTTTAAAACCAAGCACTGCGGCAAAGACCGCCTGGATCCAGAGGCCGACCGGAGGTTTGTCCACGGTTACAAATCCTGCAGGATCAAAGGAGTTAAAGAAACCGGCGACCGGGTTGACGAGCGAGCTCTTTACGGCGGCTGCGTAAAAGGTGTTCGTGAAGCCCTGGTTCCAGAGGTTCCAGAGGTTCAGGAACGCGGATACGACCAGTATGCCGGCCAGAAGGATCTCTGCCTTGTATTTCAGGATAAATTCCCGGTTGATCAGATCAATCACCTTGTAACGCAGCAGAACGCTGGCACCTGCCACATCTGCCTGGCAACGTCTTGTCATGTATATTGGACATATTGTAATATACAATTTACCAAGAATCCCGGTAATTCTGACTATCCGTATTTATATCCTGTGTCCACAGGTCCATCAGGTCATCTGGTAGCCACACCATCCCTCTCCGGGATTCCTGTGGATCCTTGTCCTTACCCTTTCTGCAATCCTGCTCCTGGCAAAAAACGATAACCGGGATTATGCGATTTTTTTTTTACGGAATCGGAAAAAACGTGTAACCATATCGTCACGACAACACCGGCAAAGATACCCTTAAAACCCTCTCTCGCGAACCTAGAATCCGGTGAATCATATGGCCAAGGTAACAGTCGGCCCGATGCCGTACATGAGTGTTATGCCCACCGTGCTCGTGGGTGCGAACGTGAAAGGAAAACCGAACTACATGACCGCGGCGTGGGCCACGGTCGCCTGCATGGCGCCCCCGATGGTCTGCGTAGCGCTCAACAAGATGCGGTATACCGTTAAGGGCATCGAAGAGAACAAGACCTTTTCCCTGAACGTGCCATCCGTCAAACAGGTCGTCGAGACCGATCACTGCGGTCTTGTCTCCGGGACGCAGGCGGACAAGTCAAAAGTCTTCCATTCGACTTATGGCAAGCTGAAGACCGCCCCCCTTGCGGAGGAGTGCCCGGTCAACATCGAGTGCAGGCTGTACAAATCCGTTGACTGCGGGAGCCACCTGCTGTATATCGGAGAGGTCGTGGAGATCCATGCCGATGCTGCCTGCCTGACGGACGGGAAACCGGATATTGCAAAGATCAAACCGATCGTCTATGCCCAGTCAGCTTATTTCGGCGTAGGTAAGCAGGTTGAGAAGGCATTCTCAGCCGGGAAAAAGTATCCTGAAAAATAACGCCGGGTACTTTCCCGGAAAAAATCTTTTTTATCATCGAATCTGCAAGACCCCCGGCCACCCCGGCTCATGTCCGGGTGCGCTTCCCCGCACCCATTCTGTATCGCAGAGTGCCGGCCTTCCCGTGTAGTGCAATGACGTGCCCCTTCATGTTCCAGGGCGGGAGGGGGGGCCCGGTATCAAAAAAACTTCTCCATCCTTCACTCAGGAAGTCTCTGGTGATCTCCCTCCCGGGTCTTCACCACATACCGGAAAACAGGTGCACCGGAAAAACAGGGGATCCTATCCCGTCATCCGGATCCTCATTGTGGACCCTTCAGGTCTGCCGGTTATTTCCCGACCTGCCGGTACCGTAGCGAGCTGATCCATCCGAAGATCCCCTTTGATCTCCGCTCCGGGAACACCCCTTCGGCAACCGATTTCACTTCCTCAACCGAATAGAACGCTTTCGGGTGGAACTCCTTGATGATACCGACTACGTGGGCGAGATCCTTTCGCTTGATAATCGTAAAGACCATCTTCACCGGGCCGGTCCCGCCTTCGCCATCGATGCTCGTAACGCCGTAGTCATGGGCCCGGAGGTATTGCATCAAAAGAGAGGGATCTTCCTTGGTGATGATCCGTACGCTGGTAAGGCCAAGCGACAGTTTCTCCTCGATTGCCATCCCGACAAAGGTCCCGGTCGCAAATCCTGCGCCATAGGCGATATAACAGACAGCGTTTGTCAGGTTGTTCATGACCTGGCCGATAGCAACGAGCCAGATAATCACTTCGAAAAAGCCGATGAACGACGGGAGGTACTTGATCCCTTTCGACATGAAGATAACCCGGATCGTGTCCAGGCTCATATCACAGATACGCGCACAAAAGATCAGGAGAGGTACGACAACAAAGGTGAAGAGTTCAGGTGAAATGATCGATGCACTCATGACGGCCACAATCCCCTTTTTGAGGATTATCCTGTGCGTGTACTGGGATACCTTATACTATATTTCTTATCCGGTATCAATGGTTTTCCCGGATCTACCGTGTTTTCCCGTTACAGGCCTGTCCCGGGTTTGTACCACCAGATACGGCAAGGGATCACCCCTTATCGAAAAAAATGTCACGGGGGCAATCAACACTTTTTTAAAGACAGAGACAGTAAAAAGACCACACTGACAACATACGGCAGATGAATGACCGATGCTTTCTAACCATGCATACCTGTCCCTTGTAATTCCTCCGCAGGATCGGATCCTGCTTGCGATAGCCCTCCTCTGTATTGCTGCCGTGCTTGCCTATTTTCTGGTAAAAGCCCTGCTGTTTTCAGCGGAGCGGGAATCCGGCCTTTAGATCAGGTCTGATGGAGGGTATCCCGGAAAAAGGTTACCCGTTTATTTTTGTCCACACCTAGTTGAGGTAATCCCGGATTTTATGCGCGAGGGCCATTTTTTTCCGGATCGCTTCTTCCTTTTCAGTCTGGATTTGATCGATAATATCAGCAATGGGCCGGGACAAGCTGATGACATGCTGTGGCCGGCCGATCGATTCTGACCGTTCAAGCCTGCTTGCGATCCAGCCCTGCTCTTTGAGGTACTGCATCGCAATGCTGACTTCCGGCTGGCGGAGATCGGCACCCCGCTCGATATCGCGGGAGGTGGCTTCAGGGGTATTCCCCAGAAATACCAGAACTTTTGCTACGGTCCGGGGAACCCCAATCCCGATCAGGATACGGGCAAACTCCTCTTCCTTCTCAGTAAAATACTGTACCTTCCTGCCTGTCAGGTTCTCCCCCTCCTCCAGCCAATATGTAATTCAGACGTTACATTTAGTGTGCTATAAGGTTTGTGATGGCAGGATTGTAATGATGCCACACCTGTTTTTTTTCGGGGTTTAGATCATGCGGGCGATCTTGACCTGGATCTTATCACCGATTTTTTTTATTTCCACGTTGATCTGCTTGTCATTATACGAGACCTTATGCACGCCATATTTGCCAGCTGCAATAATTCTCTGAAGTTTTACCATGTCCGTTCGGGGCATCCGCCGGAAATCATCATCTACAAAAACAACTGTTGCCATAAGTTCTCCCCGCATGTATCCCGGAAATGGGGATACAGGGAATAATTACTGTTTCACCGGGACAGGTATCAACTTTCTTAAAGGGGATCTTTTCCGGGCATTTAAAGGTCAATTTTCAACCCGGTTTGTGGATTTAACGCGTATCTGCGATTTTTTATGAGGAAAGATTAAATATCGTATCCCTTCATATCCCTATATGATTTACTATGAGCAGGGAGAAGATTAAAGTTCCAAGTAACGTGTATGAAGAGCTGGTCGCTCTTGAGCGTGAGATCCATTTCACGCTGGACACCCAGGATACCGTGAGGCGGGCGGAAGACCGGGGGTATATGGCAGCGGCAAACTGGATCCGGCAGAACGAGAATGCATACAAGGTCGGCTTCTCGTGGGGATTTGAACCCGAAGCCGCTGAATCGAAAAGCATGATCCGGGACGTTCCCGAACGGGAGGAACCGGTCCAGCGGAGGACTGTCTCCCACCCGCCGCCCATCCAGGCCAGCCGGCCCCAGCCCCAGCCAAGCCGGTCTCCCATAAGGAAATCTTCATCCGGCAGCGGGAATGGCATTATTGCAGGGATCAAAAACTGGATCAATAAATATTTTTGATCTTCACCCTTCATTTTTGGCGGGAACCGGTACACCGGGAAATACTTTCATTTAGGAAGTTACGATTTTTATGGCACGCGAACTCAGCGAAAAGGATATTGCAATCCTAAAAAAACTCGCACCTGAATGCGGGGACCTTACCTGTGGCGGATCGGGACATCAGTTCCATGCGATCCTGCCTCCTGTCTCTAATCATTTTGCAGAGAGTGCCGAGGATTTTTTTGGGCGGATCAGCAGACTTTCCGATGAAGAGCTAGCCTATATAACGGAAAAGATCCTGACCGGGGAAGAAGGTCTCGGGTGCTTGGAGGTCGAGGATGCGGAAGCGCTCGTGAAACTCATCCACGACCGGATCTCCCCGGAGATGGCAAATAAAGTGATCGCGGCATACGAATCCGGCGCTGAATGCGATCGCTGATCCCGCCACCGCAAACGATCCTGTCATGACCGATATCACCCCCCTGATTCTGGCTTTGGGCTCACCCACGGTAAAGACCAGACGCGACGCAGCGGCCCGGCTTGGCACATCCGGCGACCCTGCGGCAGTGGCGCCGCTCGTACAGGCGCTGACCGACACTCATCCAGCCGTCCGCCGGGAAGCGGCTCAGGCACTCGGGCGGCTGGACGACGACCAGGCCGTGCCGGGCCTTATCGCTGCGCTCGCCGATTCCGACCCCCAAGTCAGGGCCGGGGCAATCGCAGCACTTGGGAAACTGAAGGACCGGCGGACGGTTATCCCGCTCACCGGCTGCCTGAACGACCGCGATGACCGGATCCGTACCGGGGCGGCGGAGGTGCTGGGCAGGCTCGGCGACTGCCGGGCGGAAGGACCGCTCATGAAAGCAGCAGAGGATCCTTTCGACGGCGTGCGGGAGGCTGCGACCCGGGCCCTTTCCCGTATCCGTAAAAAGATGTAACACCATGGCAGGGTGTGATCCGGCCCAACATTTTTTAATTTCCCACCATCTACTTACTCGTACCTGTTCAGGAGTTTAGATTATGACAGAAAATTTACCCCCGGCACCTTCGCCCATCCAGCAGGCCGGTATCGAGTACATCATCAGGTTCTTCTCACTGGTCCCGATGGCGCTGTACCTGATCGTCGCTGCACTGCTCACGATCATCGCTGTTTTCTCAGTCTACGATGCGGCGCAGCAAATCGTCACCATGATCGTCTCGCACGACTTCGCAAACGGCCTCCTGAATGTGATCTATTCCCTGCTCCTCACGATCACCATTATCGTGCTCTTTGAGACGGTCACGGTCTATTTCCGGACCAAGCATGTCGAAGTCCGGGCACTTTTAATCGCCGGCCTCACCGGCATGGTACGACATATCCTGATCTACAATGTGGCGACCACCGATGCGCTCCAGATGTTTGCCACCGTGGCACTCCTCGCAGTCCTCATCGCCGGCATCGTGCTCGTGAAAAGCGAAGTTGCAGCACCCCCAATCTGATTTTTTATATGCACCCACGGTACACACCTGTTACCATTTTTTGTTCCGTCACGAGGATTTTATGGATGTGCCGTCTACTGATGGATACAGGAGAGATCTGATGCCAATCATCATCGAAGCTGAAGACCTGACCAAGACCTACAAAGAAACGGTTGCCGTCAGCCACATCAGGTTTGAGGTGAACAAAGGCGAGATCTTCGGCTTCCTCGGGCCAAACGGTGCAGGAAAGACCACCACCATGCGGATGATCGAGTGCATCTCGCCCCGCACTTCGGGAACGCTCCGGGTATTCGGCATGGATCCCGACAAGAAACCGGCCGAGATCAAAGAGCGGATAGGCGTCGTCCCGCAGGAAACGAACCTCGATCCGGATTTCACGTGCGCGGGAAACCTGCTTACCTATGCCCGGTACTTCGATATCCCCCCTGCTGAAGCAGAAAAACGGGTGGAGAACCTGCTCGCCTTTGTGGCACTCACCGAGAAGCGCGACTCAACCATTGAAAAACTCTCGGGAGGCATGAAGCGCCGGCTCATCCTTGCCCGGGCGCTCATCAACAACCCCGGGCTGCTCATCCTGGATGAGCCAACCATCGGCCTCGACCCCCAGGCACGCCACCTGATATGGGAACGCCTCCGACTCCTCAGGGCACAGGGCAACACCATCGTTCTTACCACTCATTACCTCGACGAGGCTGCCCGGCTCTGTGACCGGCTTGTGATCATGGACCACGGTACGTTCCTTGTGGAAGGAGCACCCGCCGATCTTGTCCGCGAACAGGTAGGAAGCGAGATCATCGAGATGGACAACACGCCCGAAGTGATCGCGTGCCTTGCCGCTCTTGGCGTGGCCTACGAAACCCTTGGCGACCAGGTACAGGTTGCAACAGACGCATCCCGGGAACTCGCAAAGACCCTGCTCGACCGGTGCAAAAAAAGCAAGTTAAGCACCCGGCCGGCAACGCTCGAAGACGTGTTCCTGAAACTGACCGGGAGAAACCTGAGGGAATAACATGCAGTCCATCTGGTCGTTCCCCCGTATTACCCGCCGTGCAGGAAAGGTCTGGCAGCGCAACCTCGAGGTCTTTTTAAAGACCTGGAAGGTGAACTTCTTCCCGCCGTTTATCGAGGCGCTCCTCTACCTCACGGCCATCGGCCTTGGGATCGGGACCTACGTGGGTGCAATCGATGGCGTACCGTATGTCGATTACATCGCGCCGGCCATCCTTGCCATCGCGACCATGAACTCCGCGTTCTTCGAGTGCACGTACGGCTCCTACGTGCGGATGTATTACCAGAAGAGTTTCGACGCGATCATCGCGACGCCGCTCTCGATCGAGGATGTGATCGCAGGAGAAATACTCTGGGGCGCGACCCGGAGCGTGATCTCGGTTGCCGTCATGCTGCCGGTGCTCGTCGCATTCGGGGTCATCTCGCTTCCCTTCTCCCTCTTTGCCATCCCGCTCGCATTCCTCGGCGGGCTCATGTTTGCGGGCCTCGCCATGTGCTTTACCGCGATCACCCCGGGCATCGACACGCTCAACTACCCTTCGTTCCTGCTCATTACACCCATGATGCTCTTCTCGGGCACCTTCTTTCCCCTTGCAGTCCTTCCTGCAGTCTTCCAGTATGTAGCCCTTGCAGTCTTACCGCTCACCCATCTCGTAGCGCTCATGCGGATGGCCACCTTACCCGCGCTCGGGGCACTCCTGCCACTCAATATCGCATGGATTCTGGTGGCAACCGTCATCTTCTGCATTGTGTCGATCAACCTGATGCGGCGCCGGTTGATCGTGTAAATGCAGGAAAAAAAGGGATTAGAGAGGGCCGGGCCGGTCCCGCGGCCAAGGGGAGGAGCACGGGCACTCCCGGAGGAGAGCAGGGTCCGGTACGCCTCCGTATATGCCGAGAGGTTGCGGAAGAGTTCCTCGCGGTACTCCCTGCCGCCCTCCTGTTCGAGAGCGCCAAGCTCTCTGCTGATGCACCCGAATTCTTTGTGGAACCAGGGGGTGAGCAGGGCGCTCTTCCCTTTAGGAGGGATGAGCCGGCGCAACCGGTACTGCGCGAAATACGGGGCGCCGGCCCGGTACCGCCCGAAGGCGCTGCGCTCTGTGGCGTGGGTGCGGGTCTCCTGCACGGCCGTGGCAAAGCGGTGCAGGAGGCAGGAGAGGTCGTCGTGGGTAAAGGGGTCCATAGGATTACCAGTATATACGGAGGCGGGTAAAGCGGGAACTGCTCAAAAATCTGTCACTCATGTTGCCGGTGTTTCCTTAAATAAGTTGATTTTCCCGTCACACTCACGGAACCCAAAGCACGAAAACGTTCCCGGCATCTGCACCTGGTGACGATCGCACAACAAAAAGGCTACTACCCGGCCCGGCGTACAGTAGAAGAACCCATGAAAAGTCTGCGCCAGTTCATCTTTTTCTTCCTGCTTTCCTGCACAGGACTACTCTGGGCAGCGTTCCTGCTCTTTGAGAGCAGCTGGTTTTGGCCGGGGCTCGCAATGATCGGTCTGATTCCTGTTGCAAATGTGGTCGTGCTTATTCTCTGGCTGAGAAGTTAGGTTCAGTCTCTTGCGATCCGGAGCACGAAGAGATCCTCGTCTTCCACGGTCTGCTGCCGTACCACTACCCCGGAAAAGCCGTTCCCGGCAAAGAGCCCGAGGACCTCGGAGAGCCCGGTGAGCGAGGAGATCAGGAGGAGGATCCTGCCCCCCGGGGCGAGCACCGTGCCGATCGATGCGGCAAACCGCTCTATGACATCGCGGCCGCTCGCCCCGCCATCGAGCGCGTATTCCAGCCAGTCGTCGATGCGTTCATCCGGCTGTGTCGGGAGGTACGGCGGATTAAAAATGATCAGGTCAAATGTGCCCCGGAGGCCGGAGAAGAGGTCGCACCGGACCACATCGAGGCCTTCCTTTTTCGCGCAGAAAGCCGCGTGGGGATTGATATCGGTCGCCACGACATCGCACTTCTGCACCAGTGCCGCGGCGATGCTCCCTGAACCGGTACCAATCTCCAGCACCCGGTCCCCGGGTTTTACTTCGGCCCGTGCTGCGGCAAGAAGCAGGAACGTGTCGGCCTCGGGCTGGTACACCTGCGCAGGATCGTAGGGCATGACACAAAAATAGGGCGGGGGGGATGAAAAGGGATCGCCCATATTTTCGAACGTCTCCCTTGCCACGCACAAAACAATATCATCAGGCAAGGGGAAACGAAGATCAAATGAACAAAATAATACTCAAATGGCTGGTCGATCTCGCTCTGGGCATCACATTTTTTGTTTGTTTTATCACCGGCCTTTTGAAATACTCGGTACTGCTGCAGGTAACCGGGCTGAGTGAAGTGGTCCTTCCCTCCGCGTTCATCTCAGATCTCCATGACTGGTCCGGTATCACCCTCGGTCTTCTCGTCTTCCTCCACCTGTATCTGAACCGCCGGTGGATCATTGACATGACACGGAAAATACTTGCCAATACCCCAAAGAAGCCCTGATTGACGGTATAGAGTCAACCGGTAGTTAGGGAAAGCAATGAGGCCTGATAAACACTCTGGTTCGGGTTGCCTGAATTTCGGTGCTCTGCCGTTCCCGGTTTCACGGTAAACATTCTGATTTGCGTTTAATGAGCCGGTTCAGACACGTGCCGGTTTCGTTTCTTTTAAGGCGTATTCACGCATTTTATTACCGGATTCTACCCATATTTGGGAGCCGACTGGCGTAACGTTCCGCAGGGATCTACGTTTCTCATTTTTCGGGCTACTATAAACTTACCGGCAATTTATACGGTGAAAGATAGCGTTTTGCCTGAAGATTTACACCAATAGGGAAAATAGCGGGGGAAAATGCCTTTTTCGGGTTTTTGCCTGAAATTTCGGGAGTGTAAGAACGAACCCTGATTAAATCATGGGGCTCTGCGAACCATAGTCACTGACCCGCCGCAGGGCTTCCTGCCGAGGGAGACAGATCTCATCATCCATACCTCAAAATCCCGTCCCAAAGAGAAAAACGTCTCAAAAATGAGCCCATTTGCAACAATTTACATCGGGAAAAAAGAGGGGGAGTATCTTACTCAAAATTTGCAATCGTCGCAAAATCTTCCAGGTAGAGCTCTTCCGGCCGGCTCTGGAGAATTTCACCGGGGAGTGCGTCAATCACCCGGGTTGCCCATTCGTGGTCGAGCATCCCCGAAGATCCCCGGAGGCCGTTTCGCACCGTCTTTCTCCGGTGGGTAAAGAGCGCCCGCACGACATCCGCATACCGCTTTTCGTTATTGACCCCGAAGATCGGCGGCCGGGGGAATATCTTCACGATCATCGAGTTCACCTGCGGTTTTGGCGAGAAACAGGTAGGCGGGAGCGTAAAGCACCGCTGCACGGCCGCATAGGTCTGCACCATGATCGAGAGCCGGCCGCAGTCCTTCGTGCCTGCCGGGGCGACCATACGCTCGGCAAACTCCTGCTGGTACATCAGCACCGCCACCGTAAAGCCGATATCGAGGAGCCGGAAGGTGATCTTCGATGAGACCGAGTAGGGAAGGTTAGAGACCACCATCTCAAACGGAGGGATCTCGCATCGGGTCGCATCCCCGTGCGTTACGGTAAGGGTCCCGTTCTGGATCTCGTGGGAAAAAGTCTCGGCAAGTTCTTCGCAGAGCAGCCCGTCCAGTTCCACCGCATGCACGGTGGCGCCCCGGTCAAGCAGGGCCCGGGTCAGCGCCCCGTTCCCCGGCCCGACTTCAAGAACCGTTTTTCCCTTCACACCCTCAAGATCCGCGACCCGGTTTATCGCGTTCTTGTCGATAAGAAAATGCTGGTCGTGATGGGCTTTCATTTCGTTGTGAAGAGATGGTACTTGACGTCCTTGTCCTGCAGTTCTTCCATGATTCGTGCCTGGATCATCTTCTCAGGGTGGGGGATCGATTTAATCCGGGTCGAAATATCAGCGAAATTCTCGAACGGCTTTTTGTTCCGGGACTCAAGTATCTCCCACATCAGTTTCTTCCCGATACCGGGCAGCAGGTGAAGCATGTGGAGTTTGGGTGTAATCGAGATCGCCTTGTTAAAGAACGTGACAAAGTCCTGTTGACGCTCGGTCACGACCTGCTCGATCATGAACGGCAGTTCGCCTTTTGCAGTAGGAGTCAGCTCGTCGTAACTGATCCGGCGCTTCACGCGCTCGATCTTGTCCCGCTCGGAATCGCCGATGTAGACCTTGTCGTGGAGGTTGATGACGATACCAGGTTTGGGGATCAGTTCCAGTAACTTGAACTGCTCTAAGCCCATTGCCTGCACAACAGGTTCGCGCTTAAACTGGGGGCGCGGATCGTCGACATGCCCTTTCATGAGCACATCCAGTACGATCGCGTTGACCTCTTTTTTCTCGACTTTCATGAGTGAGCACCTCAGAAGTGCGCCATGACTAAGTCGATAATAGAATCGATCTCTGCCGGATCGAGCGTGTACCGCTCTTTTGCAAAGATCGCCCGCACTTCGTCCCGGCTCTTCGGCATGATATTCGCGATGCGGTAGGCGATCTCCGGCTTCATCTTCTCGAGCTTGAGAAGTTTGTCCACGAGTTCCTTGGATTTCTCGGGTGTAGTCTTTGCAAGCTGATTGGCATGTTCCATACACCGCCTGAACTCATAGGACATCTCCTTCTCGGCAGCGATCCTCTCTGATTCCACGCCCAAAAGAACCGCGCGGAGTTCAGGGAGCGTAACCTTTTCTTCGCTAAGAATACCCTTCACTTTCATGCCAATCACCTGACATTCTGTTTACTTTTGTGCTTTTAGATGTTGCGGTCGTGCAATGACCGTCTTTTCCGCATTACCGTCATGAATGGAAAGCATCCATGCACGGCCGCGTCTGCCGATCACAGTGCCCGTGAGCCCGTGGAATCGGCGGTGCGGCATTCCCTTCTGGATGCTTGGGTTCACTACGATGTGAACCTTGTCGCCGACCTCAAACTTCTGGATAACGGAGGTGACTGGCGGCAGCCCGCGCTGTCTCAATTCTTTCTTGAATTTATACCGGGTTTTCTTTCTGGGTCCGTTGTGGTGTGCCATATTAATCTCCCTCCTTTGGTCCTTCTACTTGCACGACATCAAGACTGGTGACGTGCGCCGATCGTTGCAGGATCTCGGCAAGACTCGGGATGGTCCTACCCTGATCGCCGGATATGAGTTCCTTGATGTAGAGGCCGGCTTCGCCCAGGACTTCAAGGACGAACTTTCCGTCCTGCTCCCCTGCATACTCAATATCCAGGACTTTACGCTCCCGGATCTTATCTGCTCTCCGGTGGGCGACCCGTTCGGGCGTGCGCTGCTGTATTGTGACGCCTTTTAAGGTTTTCAGGGCATTTGCGAGTTCTTCCGCAGATAATTCCCCTTCGACCTCGACCAGGATCCTGTATTTTTTATGCGCTTTACTTGATTTAAGGGTTTCCACATCCGCCCGGTCGCTCCAATGCGAAATGGCCACAGAAACCCGTCCATCTGCAGTCCGGTTGATTGCCGCTTCAAGGGCGGCAAGGTCCATCGTACGCTTTCTGGGGGAGATGACTTCAAGGATAAACGGCCGGCCGGTTCCCACACAGCGGGCATCAATATCTTCCCTGCCGGCTCCGTGCAGCACCGCATCTTCCGCGTCAAATGCCTCAATAACCGGCCTGCCGATGAGTTCTTCAACCGAGTCCAGGTACTGCTTGCCGGTATAGTTGCATTTTTCGCAGCCTGCTCCCTTGCAGGCCCGGCAGTTCCAGTGAGTCTGCGGGATGCCGCGCTCGAACTTCTGGTACCTGCCATAGAACAGGATCGAGCTGACCTGAATGTTTACCATACCTGTTGCCGGGTCGAGCAGGGCTGTGATGTCGGGTCTTTTGAAGTCCACGGTCTTTCCCGTGAGCGCCGATACCGCTTTTCCCACCTCACGGTTCACCTCGGACTTGAAGGGTTCAGGTTCTCCAAGGGAGAGATCGCTCCAGACCATCTCCTCGTTCTCTGCAACCAGCGGCGGGACCCGGCAGCCGACAAGGAAAGTCGAGTACTCGAACCCCTCCATTGCGGCAACCACTTTCTGTGCCCATTCGGGCACTGCATCAAAGAAGTTGCCGCAGATCCAGCAGGTGCCGGAGAACCGCTCGTACGGCTGGTTTAAGGCCAGTGCCCGCGCAATCCTGAGCCCCCGGCCCCGTTCATCATCAGAAAGACCATGCGAGCGCTTGCCAAAGAACCGCCCGAGGCAGTGATCGCAGCAGTCCCCGTAGGTAAGGATCTTTTCGACTTGTTCGTTTAGTTCCATCCGTTCTTCCTCCGGTCAATCTCGTTTGAGATGACCGTAATTGTGTGATCGGCGTGCAGGCAGACCGGCCCCACCGAATAACGAGGCGCGTCCTTCATGAGCGCCTCCTCGGAGTCTGCAAAGTCCTGGTGATCCGAGAGCAGGAATGCCTCCGGGACGGCTGGAACCGTGCGGATATCGGTGCCCTTCTCATCCAGCACCGCAAACGTGTGCTCCGTAAGCAGGCGCTCAAGACCGCCATTTCTCACGTACACCCCGGGGGATGCTTCACGGAACTCGCTCCCGCAGGGGATGGAGAGCGCCTTTTTGATAAGCGCCCCGGCACTCCGTTCATCGGGAGAGAGAGACCGTATCCCGCTTCCCCGGAACTGCACGGTCTTTGACCCCTTTGGCCCGCCAATGAGGACAAGGTAACAGTCCACGTCCCGGCGCAGGTCGTGCGAGAGGAAGAGCGCTGCATTCACGCACCGGCAGAGTACATCCATGCGCCCTGCCCCAGGGAGATCATTCAAGGAAAAGTCCCCGTCAGTACGGGCAAGATGCCCGACAATAGTAAACGAGGTCATTTCACTGCATTCCGGAAAAGCGTTTCATCAGGCGCTGCATGTTGAATTTCCCGCCGCCACCTGCACCCCGCAGCCCCTTGAGGGTCTTGTGCATCATCTTGTAGTATTTTAAGAGTTCCCGCACTTCTTCGGGAGTACCGCCGGCGCCCCGGGCAATCCGCTGCATCCGCGAACTGTTGATGAGGCCGGGATCGTCAAGCTCCTTTGACGTCATTGAGTCCATGAGGATCCGGTACCGCACCATCTTGGTGCTCGTCACATCGTAGACCCCCTCGGGGAGCTGCATGTTTCCCATCGGGAGCATGCTCATGATCTGCTTTAAGGGGCCCATCTTGTTGAGGGCTTCGAGCTGCTTGTACATGTCGCGGAGGGTGAAGTGGCCCTTCATCATCGCTTCCATGTCCACCTCGTCAGCCATCTGGGCTTCCTGGACCTTCTCGGCCAATGCCTGAAGATCGCCCATCCCAAGGAGCCGGGAGATAAAGCCATTCGCATCGAAGCGTTCGAGGTTCTCGATGGTCTCTCCCGCCCCGATAAAGACAATACCGCTCTTTGTCTCGGCAACGGCAGAGAGGGCGCCGCCGCCTTTTGCAGTGCCGTCCATCTTGGTGATGATCACACCGTCAATCCCGATCGCTTCGTGGAACCGGCGTGCCTGCTCGCTTGCCTGCTGGCCGAGTGCGGCGTCGATTACGAGCCAGCGGTGGGTGGCTTTTGTGATTGCATTGAGGTCGATGATCTCCTGGATGAGATCTGGCTCCAGCGCGTGGCGTCCCTGCGTATCGACAATGATCACTTCGAGGTCCTTTATTGCAACGAGACCCTCTCTGACAATCTTCCTCGCATCGGTAGCCTTCGGGTCGCCAAAGCAGGGAACGTTGATCTTCTCGCAGAGCGTCGAGAGCTGGCCGTAGGCACCGGGTCGGAAGGTGTCGGCGCAGATCACGCCGACCTTCATGCCCTTTTTCTGGAAGTAACGGGCAATCTTTGCCGTCGTCGTGGTCTTGCCGCTCCCCTGGAGGCCGGCCATCAGGATAACCTGCGGCTCGAGTTTTAAGTCAGCTGTTGCAAAGACGAGCCGGACAAGCTCCTGGTAGACGATACGGAGGACATGTTCGCGGACATTGGTGTTTTTCGGCAGTTCCTCGTCAAGCGACCGGGTCCGGATCGCCTTCGATAGTTCCATGACGAGTTTGACGTTGACGTCCGCCGATATGAGCGCCCGCTGGAGGTTTTTGACCAGTTCGTCAACGGCAGCGCGGTCGACGACGGCTTTGCCGGCGAGCTTTTTGAGCGCATCCTTGAGCGAGGAGGAGAGTGTGTCCATCACGAGACACCACTCCCGAGAAGATCCTCAACGACGGCATCGGGCTCGAAGGGCATAATGTCCTCATAGGCCTGCCCGGTGCCCAAGAAGAGCAGGGGTTTTCCGATGGTGTGGGCGATCGAGATCGCCGCCCCGCCCCGGGAGTCCATGTCGGCCTTGGTCAGCACGATCGCATCAGCCCCGACCGTCCGGTCAAACTCGGCCGCCCTGACGACCGCATCGTTCCCTGCCACGGCCTCATCCACGTAGATAATGAGGTCAGGCTTCATCACGCGCCGGATCTTGTCGAGCTGGCTCATGAGGTTTGCCTTGGTGTGGAACCGGCCGGCGGTATCCGCAAGTACCACATCGGTCTTGTGGGAGACGGCGTACTGCACGGTATCAAAGAGCACCGCAGAGGGATCGGCGCCGGTCTGGTGCTCTATGATCTTGATACCGAGCCGTTCAGCGTGCACACAGATCTGCTCGATAGCCCCGGCCCGGTAGGTATCGCCGGCCCCGATCACGACCGAAAAGCCCTGCTTCTTGAGGTACGCACCGATCTTTGCGACAGTCGTAGTCTTGCCGGTCCCGTTTACCCCGGTAAAGAGGATCTTGACCGGCCGCTCGTGACTCCGGATATAGGCAGAGAGGTCAAGACCTTTGCCGAGCACGTTTAAGAGGGCGGTTTTGAGAGCCCTCATGACAAGCGCATCAACTGATTCACCGATCTTCCGGTGTTTCCCGACAAGGCCGGCACGGATGTCTGCGATGATCGCATCAGCAACCGGCAGGGCAACGTCACTTTCCAGGAGCGTCATCTCCAGTTCATCGAGGGCCTCGGCAACATTCTTTTCCGAGACGACCAGTTCGCGGTCGATGACGAGGATCTTGACCTTGTCGGCAAGCGTCGGGTTCTTTTGCGGGGGTGCCGGGGTGGCCGGGGCGGGCTGTTCAGGTGGCGCCAGCGGAGCGGGCGCTTCCGCTGCTGCACCGATGCTGCCGGCAAGCCGGTTCCGTGCGGCCTGCAAACGTTCCCTGAGACCCGAAAACATGGACGAGAGTTCCCCGGTTATTCTTCGTCGTTCTCTTCGTGGTCGTGCGAGTGGTTGTGAGCGTGACCGGCATGGCTTTCTGCCGCTTCTGCCTGGGAATAGCCCTGTTCAAGCCGTTTTGCGATCTCGTTCATCTGGTTTTTGAGTTTCTCCAGTGCCTCGGCGACCTTCTTCTGCGAGGCTTCCATCTCGGTAATCCGGTCCTTGAGGTACCCGACCGCGTCCGGGTTAGTCTTTTCCACGATCACATCGGAACCGATATTAAGGAGCACTTTTTCCGGTTCGAGGATCTTTGCCCGGAGGCTCGCCCCGGCACCGATCTGGAGGAGCACGGTGCCGTCGTCCGAGGCCACGAGCGATTCAAGTGCCTCGATCGCAGCAAGCGCCTCCATGCGCCCGTTCTCCATAAGTTCGAGCTGGCCGGCAAAGACCTCGGCCTGCTGTCCGTATTCCTTGAGGTAGTACTGGAGTGTTTCAAATTCACGCTGGTCCATGGGTTGTGCTGCTGCCAAGATTTTTGCCTCCCAAACTCTCGTGCGGGTTACTGGCTCTTTCTGATATGTTTGTCCCCAGGGAGCATAAATACATCATTGTGGGGTGCTCGCCCGGTCTTCTCTTTGCAATACGTCTTTTGTCGTGCGGCCACATATCCGCTGGTCCAAGTAAAGGCTTTGGTCAGTGTGTTTTGTCAGAGAGGGAGGATAATCATTTCCCCGCCCCTTCCACAACCGCAATCTCCTCCGCCGTCAGTCCGTATAACTTGTACACGATCTGATCGATCAGCGCATCGATTGCTTCAATTTTAGAGAGGAGGGGGTTAATTTTACCACATGAATCCATGTACCATTCCTGCAGTGTTTTGTAATGGGCTGGACTCTTGGGATTATATCCTTCTTTGATCTTGCTCTTGTTCTTCACCAGAATATCAACGAATTTGACGAAATCGTTCGAGTAATATTCCTGAATCACCGTTTTGTTTGCAAGCGACTCTACCGGTGCGCCGATTTCACTTTCGACAAAATGCAGGAATGTTTTAATTTCCGCGTTCTTAGCCTTGTGAATAGTCACCATCTGCTCCGCGAGAAATGCGATAAGGTCATGCACGACATCTGACTCTTCCGGTTTCGCTGCAAGCCGGGCATCAACGAAGGTTAGAATAGGTTGGGGGTTATTATCCTGAGCGAAAATCTGGTACATTCCTTTTGCTTCGTTCACCAGAGATATGCGGCGGTCTGATGGAGTTGTGAATGATATGCGGCGGATCGGTTGAATTTTCAAATCAACAATTTTTACTTCAGCAAATGTTCTATCCGTTTCAGGAACAACTTTTTGATGGAAATATGTCGATATTTTAGAATTGAGTATAGCTAAAAGATATTCATATTGTAATTGGACATCTTTTAATTTTAAATTATGAATGTTATTCAACGTTAGATATTGATGATCTTCTAATGCTGCAATAATACTATCCGCAGTCTGGCGAATAACAATACGTTTTGGCTCAAAAAACGGTGCTGATTCTCTTGGCTCTGCTAACCATTTACCATAACTTATCCAACGTTCCGCTAGAGGATTGATCTCGTATCTGCCAATATCTTTCCCCATTAAATATTTATGATAAGTTGGATCTTTTTGGAATTCGGAATCAAACACTCTCATTTTAACAATTTCATCTGTTTGAGCGGGTGTACCTTTTCCTGTTTGGTAAGGTTTTATTCCCACGGTCATTTCACAAATATCATTCAATGGAATAGTATTTTTGGTCTTCAACTTTTCAATTAATTCCGATTCTTTGGATTCAATATTTATACTAAAATCATAATCTATGTTGTTTTGAAAAATCGTTTGTAATATCCGTTGAACTGGATACTGACTCAAAATGAATTCTTTGATATTATCTATAATTATACAATTTACGTAATTGTTTTCAAGATTTGTTTCAGATTGCACACTTTGAGAAATATAGATCGATGACTCCACGGTTGGATCATCAAAAACCGGGCATTTAAAGAGGATTAAGGTTAATAATTCCGAATTATAAAGAATAAAAGAGCGAATTAATGAGAAATAATGCATTGATAGATAGGATGAGGGGATAATTAGACTTTGATACCCATCAAGATTCGTTAACTTCCTTGCTAATTCGATGAATACGACATACTTTTCTTGTTGGTATTCAGACGTTTTAAATGATTTTTTAACATATTTTTTTAATTGATTATCTTTGATCAAGCCATATGGTGGATTCCCGATCACTGCGTCCCAGCCAGGATTGTCCCGAAGTTTGCCGGCATCAAAAAATATCTCCGGGAACTCCAGTTCCCAGTGGAAAAATGATTTTTCCTTCGCAAGATCACAGGCTTGATTAAACCATGGGAACCGGGTCTTGGATTGCCATTCTTTATCGTCACCGGCAATAGCCCAGACAAGATCCAGATACAATGCCTCGGATGATTTCTTTTCAGTGGATGTTATCGAATTCCCAAAATATGTTGCCGTGTATACATTGGCAAGCCCTTTTGCCTTTCGGTATTCCGGCAACTGCTTAAATTCCTCAAATGCTTTCTCCTTGCGCTCAATATCTTCTATCCGATCTTCCGCTATACCTTCAATCTCCGCAATCTTATTGAGAATATGCCCGACAAAACGAGGGGAGATGGAAGTGGGTAGTTCAGACTGATTTTTGTCCTTTGGCTCTTTACCGGGGTAATACCGGAGATTGGAAAGCCGTACTCCAATCAGGCTGTCCCCCTGTTTGAGTCTGTGATCAAGGAATGAGAGGGGTTTGTCCCGGCTGATCGTTGTAAGCCAGAGCCCAACTTTAGCCAGTTCCACTGCAAGGTCATTTAAATCAACTCCGTAGATACAGTGTGAAACCACCTCGCGCCGCGCCCAGCCATCTGTGTAGGGTGCAGGATCGGGGATCTTTCCTGCTTCAAATTCAAGAGTCACGGCCTCAAGGAGTTTTTGCGAGAGAAATTCTACAGCCCCAACCAGAAAATGCCCGCTCCCCATCGCAGGATCAAGGACATTGATGGAGAGTGTCGCATCAATAAAACTCTCGTTCTTTTCCTGTGCGTCTCTCCATTTATTAGCAACTACTGGACCCACCGTATTCTTTACAATAAAGTCAACAATGTAATCAGGAGTATAATAGGAACCAGTTGCTTTCCGTTCACCCTTATCTGTTGCAAGATAAAGATGACCTATATTTACCCGGTTATCCACATCGAAATCCGTAAATGATTTTTTATGTTTTCGAGTTTTGTTATATTCTTCAAGCGAGATCCAGCCACTATCGCTAACAACAAGGTCCGCTTCGGCAACACGGAGCTTGAACTCGAGCAGTCCTTCGTAGATTCCCCCGAGGTGTCGGATTGCAAGGGTTGAATAATCCACAAAATCCCGACGTCCTGTCTTTTTGAGTTTGCTTCGGGAAAGAAGATCGATTGCCTCGGCAAGATTTCGATTTCCGATTTGCCATTGTTCAAGATCCGGATGTTTCTCTGGATCAAACAGTCCTCCATTATATGCCGGGATATAACAGACCTCGCGAGTTATCCCTAGTGCTTCACTTCCCTGATCCACCACCCTGAACCTGTTATTTAGTTCCATTTGAAGGGTTGTTTTATACGTATCATAACGCTGGTCAACCGGGCCTTCCAATGTTTCCTTAACCCCGTGCGTTATTTCGTGAAAACTGTAATAGTGCAGATAGTGCTGGTCATTAAGATCCAAGAGGCCCTTCCCTTCTGCAAATAAGAGAAACAGGAAGCGGTATAATAGGATCATGGAATTTTTCTGGACACGTTCAAGGATTGCTGGATCGTTAATGTCGAGATGATTGGACTTTCGTTCAATGAATCCTTCAGCGATCCGTTTCATCGCTAAGTACACGTTTTCTTTCAGGTTATCTCCAATCTCACGGGCATATTCAATAGAACCTTTAGTGACACGCTCAAGAAATGCTGCACCCTCTTTTGTGGGAATGAATGCATCTTTCCGAAAGAAATAATAGAAAAACCGGAATGATTCCGTATCGTTCGATGTAATCAATGAGGGAAGATCAACTTCTAGATATGCATCACGAGGGCGATCTTTACAATAAAGGCGCCATAACCTACCATTTGAAAGGATGCCCCATTTTGGCGGGGTATCCATGAGGTACATCCTAAGCTGAAGGCTCGGGTTGAGACTGCGGTTATATTCGTCCTTACCGAGTCGATCAAGATTTACCTTCCATTGTTTTACTTCCCCAATGGCAATAGCATTGGTAAAAGCATCACGCGTGTTTTTACGAGTTAATGCATCATCGCGTGATATTCGATCTTGAAAAAAAGCATAATCGGGAAATTCCCCGGATTTTGTTTTTTGTGTTACTTCAAACTCAAATCCCAGAAGACTGAATATTGGTTTAAAAAAATGCTCTTCGAGTTGTTTTTCGTTTAACGTTTCCAAGAGGGCAGATTCACTGAGATAAAGATCTTTAATCTGCTCGAATATGGCAATATGATCGTTTTTTCCCCATTCTGGATTGGTATTAAGATATTTATCAAGATAATACTTGGAGAAAAGATTATTATTCCGATAAGGAGTGTGTGAAATTTGCGGCAAGTAAGACACCCACGTGGTATTAGTAAATTACAGGTCTCATTATTTAGTTTTTAATAATTCTAACAGATTAAACGTGTTGAAACAAACGCCAGTAACCTGCAAGAGGAGTGGAAAGATGTTCCTGCCTCCAGACAAAAACGAGGGTTCCGCCGCCCCCGAAGGGACGCCCCCGCGGCGGTTCAATTACCGGATCATATAACAGAGGGAATTTTGTACCGCTTGTAAACCGAACTAGTTAGCGCAAAACCCGAC
>JBEKTA010000004.1:0-21199 GCA_049516515.1 Methanoregula sp.
AGCGCTAACCGGAAAGCCCGCTGCATCGGCAACCGCATCGCGGTACTCCGGGAGAGTATACACCCCTAACCGCCACTGCTCGCGCCGGGTCTGGTTGAGTGTCTGGAGCCGGGGGGACAACTCGGCAAAACCGACGAGAGCATGCCGGTTTTTTACCTGAACTTCCAGGGACATATCCCCGGGAACCGGAGGGATATCCACGAGCACATCGGCTGCCCGGCACCCGGCCATGCCGGCAATATCACCTGCAACCTCCCGCGATCGCTCAAGCGACCAGCCGGTCTGGAACGCCACTGCATTGACCTGATCCTGCCCGGCATAGATGGCCCGCTTGTAGAGTCGCCGTTCATAGAGTCGCTCTGCCATCTCGCGGGAAAGGGAACTTTTTGAGTTTTTGAGCACATGCATGCACTCCGCATCGTCGAGTGTACAGATCCGCTCAATACCCCCGCGCGGATGTGTTGCCAGATGATCGAGCATCGCAATCTGGAACATGCACTCCCCGATCCGGCTCACATGGTGGTAGTAAACAGTCGGGCGCATCAGGGTCCGTGCGATGAGCAGCGATTCTGCCGCATTGATCCCGTTCTCGTCGAGTGCGACCCCCTCATGAGTCATGTGGAGATTCCTGATGAGGCGGTGCGCATCGACTGTGCCGTACGGCGCGCCGGTATAGTACGCGTCCCGGAGCAGGTAATCCATCCGGTCCACATCAAGATCGCCATGAATGATTCCAGAAAGGGGGTGGCGGCCTTTTACGACTGCGCGCAGGTCAGAAGGCATTATCCCCAGTGGCTCCAGCAGCGTTCTGAACTGCGCGTCCACGATCCCGGCAATATCGTCATGGGTACGGCCAAGCCGGGCTTCCATTAAGGGTTCGCTTGCATGGGAGAACGGCCCGTGCCCCACATCATGGAGGAGCGCCGCCACGAGCACGAGCATCCGGTCTTCTTTACAGAGACCAAACTGCCGGCATGCGACACCGGCCAGGTGCATCGTACCCACAGAGTGTTCAAAACGGGTGTGGTTGGCCCCGGGATACACCAGATAGGAGAACCCGAGCTGCCGTATATAGCGCAATCGCTGAACGGCAGGGGAATCAAGGAGCGGCAGAATCTCTTCATCGATCTCCACATAGCCATGGACCGGGTCCTTGATGATCTTGGGATTCACTCTAAAGAATCTTCATATACATCGCATAAAAGTATTCTAGTAATGATTACGTTCCTTTCGGGCGGGACCGGCACCCCGAAGCTGCTGCGCGGGATGCAGAAAGTGATGGACAGGCACGAGATCTCGGTGGTGGTAAACACGGCCGAGGACATCTGGATCTCCGGTAACCACATATCGCCGGACCTCGATACCGTCATGTACCTTTTTGCCGGTGTGCTCAATACCGACACATGGTGGGGTATGCGGAACGACACATTCACGACGCACGACGAGATCACCCGGATAGGCCTCGATGAATTTATCGCGATCGGGGATCACGACCGGGCGGTTCATATCGCGCGGGGAAACATGCTCCGGGACGGTATGAGGCTGACCAATATCACAAAAAACCTCTGCGATCGTTTCGGCGTACGGGAGAATGTCCTGCCGATGTCGGATGCCGAAGTGACGACCCGGGTAAAAACCGAATTGGGCCTCATCCACTACCAGGAATACTGGGTGCGGAGCAAAGGCAAGATCCCGATCCAGGGCGTCGTCCGCTGTTCAAAGGAGCCCCCGGAAAGTACAGAGGAGGTACTTCAGGCGGTTGGTGCAAGCGATGTCGTGATCATAGGGCCGTCAAACCCGATCACAAGCATCACCCCGATCCTCGAATGTAAGGGTCTCAAAAACGCTTTGAGAAATAAATTTGTGATTGCCGTGAGCCCGTTTATCGGGAATGCCCCGGTGAGCGGCCCTGCCGCCGAACTTATGAAGGCCTCGGGCTTTGAAGCGACATCGGCAGGCACCGCAGGATGCTACAAGGATATCGTCGATCTCTTTATTCAGGACATCCGCGATCCCGTCGAGGTAAAAGACGCGATACGGCTGGATACGCTGATGACCGGGGAAGAAAAAAGCATTGAACTTGCAGAGAAAATTCTGCACCTCGCACACACGAACTGATTTTTCCCGTGCTCATTTTCAGGAGATAGATCTGTGTATTCCCGTCATCCGGCAAAAGAATCATTGCACAAGTATTTTAATTGATAATCATGATAACCTCTCCACAATAAGGGATACGGAATGAAGCGGATTCTCATTATTTCGGCATTAATACTCTGTGTCATAATCTCCGGGTGCACATCGACCCAGACCTCAGTTAAACCGTCCGGAACACTCCAGTTTTCAACTTCACCGGAAGGTGCGCAGATATATCTCGATAACCAGTACTACGGGACCACCCCGAGTACCCTTCCCGGGGTATCGACCGGTGCACACACCCTTGAATTCCGTTATTCCGGTTACCAGAACTGGCATGCCAATATCACGGTGACAGCAGCAACTTCGACCTATTCTGCGGCGCTGACGCCGCTCGTATCCCCAACCACGACCCAGCCCGCTCAGACTCCCGGAGGAATATCCACACAGGGACAGGCCGTCACAACAACAGCGCCGGCCACACCGGCCACCGTAACGATCACGGCTGGCCAGAATATCATGGTCATTGGTCAATCGCAGATCTTCTCCGGCACCTGCATAGGAAGTGATGCCGTAGTACTGACGCTCTATGGGCCGGGTGCCTACACGAATGGCGTCATTGTGGCCCAGCCGTTGGTCGGCGGAGATAATTCGTGGAGTTACACGTGGAACCCGGGGTATTCCCTGATGTCAGGGTCGTATACCATGATTGTCACTGACAAGGAGAAAACCACCTCAGAAAAAGTGACGTTCTCCGTTGTTGGTGGGGGAACGGTCAGTATAACCGCAAGCAATTTTGTCGTGAGCCTGGGAGATACAGTAACGTATTCCGGACTCTGTACAACCGGCGCGAAAAGTGTTACCCTGACATTATATGGGCCCGGGCAATATGCCAATGGTGCAGAAATCGCAACACTGCCTCTCAATGCGGATAACTCCTGGTCGTATAAATACAAATTTGACCTGGCAAAACCGCTGGGATCGTATACCATGACGGCTGAGGATGCACAAAACACCGCGTCATCTTCCGTAGCAATTACCCTGAATAATGGATAGAGTGGAAGTGCAAATATCGGGGAATACGGAAAATCCCCGGTAATTTTTTGTTAAAAAAATTTCCTGACCGCAATAATCGGGAAACGCCCCGATATTTTTCCCCTGACAGGCAATCTGACTTTATAATGGGTATGCGATACCTATTTGAAGGATTTTATACAAACAATGAACCAAAGGGAGAGAATCGATGGCGATCATAAAAAAAATTCTCAACATATTCAAGTCCGGAAGCCGTGAGGAGGAGGAAGCACGACTGCGTGCCCAGCGGGAACGCTACGAGAATTTCCTCAAGGCGCTCACGAGCGGCGATCTTGACACCCGCTGGAACGCTGTACGTTCGGTCGGCGATCTGGGGGAGCCATTCATCGAGCCGCTCATCAGCGGGCTCAAAGACGAGTTCTGGATCATCCGAAGAGGCTCTGCAGATACGCTGGGCAAGATCGGTGCACCGGCGGTAGTACCGTTGATCGGGGCTCTCTCAGATCCGGGCGAGGATGTCCGGCAGGAGACGATCCGGGCACTCCAGCTCATTGGTGAACCTGCGGTCACCCCGCTTATCCAGTCACTCAAGCACAATCACCCATTCATCCGCCGTGGCGCAGTGCAGGCTCTCGGGGTTATGGGCGAGGGCCGTGCGGTGGCAAACCTCACCGAAGCCCTCAAGGATGCCGATCCGTGGGTCCGTCACGAGGCGGCTGTCGCGCTGGGCAGGATTGGCGACCCGCGTGCTGTGGCCTCCTTGATTGAGAGTCTTAACGATCCCCTGGAGCATGTGCGGATGTCTGCCATGGCGACGCTCTGCTCACTGGGGCAGGCATCGATTTCACCCCTCATCCAGGCCCTTGTCGATAAAAACGAAGATATTTCCCGCAGGGCTGCACTGGCACTGGCTACCATCGGTGAGCCTTCGGTCGAGCCGCTCATCGATGCCCTTTCAAACCAGAACCCGGGTATCCGCAAAGAGGCGGCAGCGGTGCTGGGCCAGATCGGAAACACAAAGGCAATTCCCTCACTTATCGAGACGCTCGCAGATCCAGACAGGGCAGTCAGGATAGACGTTGTCAAAGCGCTTGCAGCGCTTGGCGTGCCCGCAATTGCTCCGCTCATGCAGGTCTTCCGCGAGGGAGATATCCGCACAAGAACGGGTGCGATGGAGGCGCTCTGGATGCTCGGCCAGCCGGCAACAACGCCGCTCATCATGGTCTTAAAAGACGACCAGAGCGACGTGCGGAAGCGTGCGGCCCTGCTTCTTGGAGAGATTGGCGACCAGAAGGCTGCCGACCACCTCACCGGTCTCTTATCAGACGAGAATGTTTCCGTACGGCGCGAAGCATTTGAAGCTCTTGAAATGATCAAGAAAAGAAATCCACAATAAATTCCATCTTTTTTTTACGGTGTTCCGGCAAACGCACGGAGAAATAAAAAAAATTACACCCAGCCCATCGCCTTCCAGTGATCGAACTCGTGCGTCCACACATCCTTGTTCGCCAGCACGAGCTGCTTCATGTGGGCCTTCCTGTCTGCATAATAGGCTTGCTGGACCGGATCCTTCCATTCCGTCCGGATGGCTTCTGCCAGTTTCCTGCCCAGTTCTTTTGCTTTCTTCTCCGCGGGCAGGATCGCATCCGGGTTACCCATGAAGTTCACGCCAACCGTGCCGACCGTGGTGGCTCCAAGCATCCGCATCGAAGCGTTCATGTACTCGGCAGTCTCTTCAGCCATTGCCCCGCCGGCCGTGGAAACAGCGCAGCCGTATTTCCCGGTAAAATGCAGGCAGTGGACGCCGTCTGCCATCCGGTCGAGCACGGTTTTGAGCTGCGCCGTGACCGAATTGATGTAGACTGGCGAGCCAAGCACGATACCGTCGGCATCAAGCAGTTTCTCGTACAGGGCCGGCATATCGTCGTCGTGGATACACTCGCCTTTTGCATAACAGGTCATGCAGGCTGTGCAGTATTTAATCTTTAATGCGCAGACATCCACAAACGTCACATCCGCTCCCGTTGCACGTGCTCCTTCGAGCACGCCAAGGACCAGCCGGCGTGTCTGGCTCTTTTCTCCTTTCGGGCTCCCGTTGATACCGATGATCTTCATGTGAGTGTTCACCAGAGTAGTGGTATGCCTAGGGTATCATAAAGATGTGCGACAGTCAGGGAATGAATGCGTTGAGCTCGCGATAAGAATCGAAATGAAAACTAAAAAGGTTTACGTAAAATCCATTCACTTAAGTACTATGAGTATGGACGCACAGGAATCTGCTGAAAGTAATTTTATCTCGAAGAACCGGCTCGAGGCACTTGTTGACGGGGTATTTGCGTTTGCCATGACCCTTCTTGTCGTGGGTCTCGCCGTCCCTTCCATCCCTAAAGCGGACGCCGCAACCGAATTACCGAAGTACCTTGCCACAATGTACCCGGAGTTCCTCAGTTTTCTGATCGCATTTTTTATCCTTGCAAGTTTCTGGATAGTCCATCACGAACAGTTCCATTTCCTCCATTCGGTCAATAAGCTGGACCTCTGGCTCAACATCCTGATCCTGATCTTTGTGGTGCTGGTGCCGTTTTCGACCAATCTTTCCGGGGATTATTCGCATGTCCAGATCGCGACCCTCGTTTTCCATGCCAATATGCTGATCCTCGGTCTCCTCTTTTTTATCCAGTGGCAGTATATTATCCGCTGCCCTGCCCTCCTGATCGGACCGGTTCATCCCAATCATGCACTGGATTTTGCACTGGAACGGATCATCATCATTATTGCTGCATGCGTGGGGATTGTACTCTCTCTTATGTCTTCCCAGTACTCCATGCTTGCATACCTGTTCGTCCCTGTCATCATGCGGATCCTCATATGGGTTTTTAATCCCCGCTCCCGGCCATTCCGGTCAGGACAGGAACAAACTGCCTAAATGGATCCCCGTATCCTGTTATAAAAAAGGAAAAACCGGTTAAAACCAGTAATTCTTTACAAAAACTTTGGATTTCCCGACCCGGGATGTGTAGCGGCGGAGCACCAGCGGGACGATAATTATCGTTACAACTGCAGTTCCGACAAGCCATGAGGTAAATACGGACAGGACCTGTGACCACTCCATAACCCCTCCGATCGCCAGCGCAACGGATCCCCACGCCGCTCCGATGACGTTGTTAAGGATCACCCCGAATAAAACAAGGTGGAAAAGATCACGGTTGGATTCCATGCCAACATTGACGTCAAAGATCCGGAATGCCGTGAGGGGGATAAGAACCTGCCAGAGACCCGCGAGCGAGAAGTAGATCGCAACGGCTGCCGGCATCCCAGAAAGAAGACCGGATCCGATAAAACAGCCGACATACGCGGCAATCGCTCCGTACATGCCATACCAGAGAGTAAAGACCAGCATGAACGCAGCGGCAATAGAGATCATCGCGACACCGTCAGGAAGAGACGGACTGATGATATGGGAAACCAGAAGGGAAAGCCATGCCAGCAGCGAGTTAATGAGAATAAGCCCGATCACAAGGATGAGGAACGAGTAAGTCGGACGTCTAACATTTTTCATACTTCACCTTATCCCCATATTATACGCCACTCTAGATAGAATTTGTCCCTCCTGCGACATTCAGGGGGTCCGGAAAGGCCGAAAACCGTTATCCCGGGCTGGACCTACGGACAGAGGATTTTATGGGCGGGTGTCGTAACACTAGGTATTGTCAGAGATGTGCAGTTCATGATTGTAACAGGGATTGATCCCGGGCTCGCACGGCTCGGGTACGGGGTGATCAGGGTCGACCGGGGCACCGCAGCGCCGGTCTGCTACGGGTGTATCGAGACCCGGGCCGGGACCCGGGCGGCAGAGCGCCTGCTTGAGATCTATACCAGCGTACAGTCCCTCTTCGATCGTTATCCCCCGGATGCCCTCGCGATGGAAAAACTCTTTTTTTCCAAAAATATTACTTCTGCGATGGGTGTCAGCGAGGTTAGGGGTGTCGTCCTCCTCGCGGCAGAGCTGCGGAAGATCCCGGTGACGGAGTACACGCCAAACCAGGTGAAACAGGCGGTCACCGGGTCGGGCCGGGCGGACAAGGCGCAGGTGCAGCAGATGATACAACGGCTCCTCCGGCTGGACGAGGTCCCCACGCCGGACGACGCCGCAGACGGCCTTTCGATTGCCTTATGTCATATCCACGTCATGAGATAGTAAGAATGATCGCGTATCTGGACGGAACGCCGGTCGCAACCGGTGACCGGTGGGTGGTGCTGGAGGTCAATGGTATCGGGTACCGGGTGCACGTGCCGGAGCCCGGCGTTCGTGAGATCGCCCGTGCTCCCGGGAGGGTAAAACTCCACACGTATATGGCCGTGCGCGAGGACGCAATTACCCTGTACGGGTTCCTGCACACAAGCGAACTCGAACTCTTCACCATTCTCATCGGGGTCTCGGGTATCGGCCCGCAGATTGCGCTCAATATCCTCTCCCAGATATCCCTTGAAGACTTTGTCCTTGCGATCCTTTCCGGGGATGAAACCTGCCTGACCCGGATCTCAGGCATCGGGCCAAAAAGCGCACAGCGGCTGATCCTCGAACTCCGGGACAAAATGAAAAAAGTGCAGGACGCAATGGCGATTTCCCCGGCCGGGAAATCAGACCGGGTTGTCAGGGATGCCGCGAGCGCTCTTGTCTCGCTCGGGTTTGCCGGGCAGGCGTCGTATGATGCTGTGAAAGCGGCGGCAAAGGAGATGACGATGCCCACCATCCAGGACCTCATCAAGGCTGCACTCGTGACGTTAAAGGAGAGTGAGCGGCGATGAGCGAGCGGATCATCTCCCCGGAACCCACTCCCGACGAGCAGGATGATCTTACGCTCCGGCCGGCAACACTCGATGCATTTGTCGGGCAGGAGCCGGCAAAGAATGCGCTCCGGATTGCAATTACGGCAGCGCAGCAGCGAGGCGAACCGATCGACCACATTTTGTTCGCCGGGCCGCCGGGCCTCGGGAAGACCACGCTCGCACATATCATCGCACGCGAGATGGGGGCGGCGATAAGGACCACGACCGGCCCGGTGCTGGAAAAACCCGGGGACATTGCCGCCCTCGTGACCGCGCTCCAGAAGGGTGACGTGCTCTTCATCGACGAGATCCACCGCATGAACCCGGTGGTCGAGGAGATCCTCTACCCGGCGATGGAGGATTTCTTTATCGATGTGATGATCGGGGAGGGCCCCAGCGCCCGCTCGATCAAGCTGACGCTCGAACATTTCACGCTGATCGGGGCGACGACACGGCAGGGTCTCTTAAGCTCGCCGTTCCGGGACCGGTTCGGGATCCTTGTGCGCCTGAACCTGTACTCCACGGATGATCTTGTCCGGATTGTGACACGGAGCGCTGCAATCTTAAAGATCCCGATCACCCCGGAAGGTGCGGCAGAGATTGCCGCCCGGAGCCGGGGTACCCCGAGGATAGGAAACCGGCTCCTGCGCCGGGTCCGGGACTTTGCTGTAGTGAAAGGCGACGGGACAATCACCGCTGATATAGCAAAGGGTGGTCTTGAACTGCTCCAGATCGATGAGCTCGGGCTTGACGAAATCGACCGGCGCATCATTTCGGTGATCGCAGATGATTTCGGCGGCGGCCCGGTGGGGGCAAAGACGATTGCGATCTCGGTCGGGGAAGAGGTCAGGACGATTGAGGAAGTCTACGAGCCCTACCTGATCCAGATCGGGTTTGTGAAGCGCACCCCGCAGGGCCGGGAGACAACACCTGCCGCCCTCGCACACCTCAAACTGAACCACCCCCAGAAGACGCTGTTCTGAAGGGTTTGGAATATTCATCGTTTTGTTCCGGGCCGGGTTGCCGGATAAAAAAAAAATTCCCGTATCGGTTCGCGGCTTTTTTAAAAGATCTGTCCTTCGGATCGTCTATCCTGATTGCCGTCACCATGAGAGGTGCGTGCGGGCACCAGCCGGATCGCATAAGAAATCCTTTGAACCTTCACAGATAACAGTTGACCGGGGCATCAGAATATGGATATCAAGGGGCCAACGGTCAGGAAGTATCTGAAAAAATTCATTGTCGGGCAGGAAAAGAAAATCCGGTTGAAAAATTTCGAAACGGGCTGGGTGCAGCATGAATCGTTCAGGGACAAACCTGAAGGGGGGGGTGACGATATCCTCAAAGAGGTCCTGGAAAAAGATCAAAGATCGCTCTTTGCGGCACAGGAACTCCTTGCCGCATCCCACCAGTACGGCATCCTGATCGTGCTGCAGGGTATGGACACGGCAGGAAAAGACGGCACGATCCGGCACGTGATGTCCGGTGTGAACCCCCAGGGGTGCGATGTGCATTCGTTCAAGGTTCCCGGTCCTGAAGACCATGCGCACGATTTTCTCTGGAGATACGAAAAGGTGCTGCCCGAGCGCGGGATGATCGGCATCTTCAACCGATCCTACTACGAGGATGTGCTCGTCGTACACGTGCATCCCGATCGTATGGAAGAACTCCCGGAAACGATCGGCCCGGACGCGGAAGGGTTCTGGGACGGACGGTACAAGGATATCAACGCCTTTGAAAAGCACCTGGTCCGGAACGGTACGGTCATCCTGAAATTTTTCCTCCACATCTCAAAAGACGAACAGAAAAAGAGGCTGCTTGACCGGCTCGAACACAAGGAAAAATACTGGAAATTCTCGGTCTCGGATATCGCAGAGCGGCAGTACTGGGATGAATACCAGGTAGCCTACGAGGAGATGCTTGCCGCAACTTCAACAAAATATGCTCCGTGGTTTGTCGTGCCCGCCGATCACAAGTGGATGGCCCGCACGGTTGTCGCGGAAGCGATCACTTCGGCCATCGAAGGGCTGAACCTTTCGTATCCCACGTTCTCTGATGAGCAGATCAAGCATCTGACGGATGCGAAGAAGGAACTGGAAGGGGTGTGAAAGGGCAGAATTCCGGAACCTTTTTTTTTAGGACCCGTGCCGGGAGGGGTCACTTCGGGCATGAACGTTTTTTTGAACCATCGGAACATACAAGCCGGACTAAAAAAACGGTCTGACTGCGTGCAAAAAAATCAGGATGATATATCCCCTCGCTCCCCTTACGCCAGCTTTGCATTCACCGAAGCCGGCATCAGCCGGTCAAGGAGGAATGTCGGTATCTGCTGCGAAGTCTTCACCGTCAGATCGAAATTGTCTGTAGTCCCGGTCGAGCCCAGGTACTGCAGGGTGAACTGGAAATCGGCATTGTAGAGCGGGATCCCGAGCACCGTAATCTTCGCGTGACGGGGGCTGATCACCCGCGTCTGGCCCACAACCAGCTGTTCGCGGTTGCCGTCAACATCGGTGGTAACCGAATCGTTGTATGCCATCACTGCAATCCGGCTGCTGCCGATCATCACCGCTTCCCCGTCCGGCAGCGCGACATTATAGTGGGTGACATACGGGAGGCTGTCCCCGGAAACACCGGTCGTGACCGTGACGCTGAACGTGAGGAGCACGGCAGCGATGAGCACAATGATGATACCGGCAATGACACCGATCAGAATTTTTGTTCTGTTCTGCATGTGGCCATCATCGGAGGTGGCCGCATGGGGGGAATGATCCGTCATACTATCACGTAATCCTGACCGGGCCATAAACATGTAGGGTCAAATGCGGGACCAGGATCGTTTCACTATTTACCGTGCGTGTGAATCCACATCCCGGATCGTCCGCCCCCGGATCCCGGAAAATATCCGGATCCATGCATCAACCCGGATCTTTGCCGTTGCATTGCGGACGCTTGAGGGGAGTACCCGGGTCCCGCCCATAAAATCCATTATCCCCCCCGTCCCATTGTACTACGATTTTGATGCGCATACCCATACAATCAGTCACGCCGGAAACCGGCCATGCGGAAATCTGCGGATGGGTCCACGAGGAAAGAGACCTCGGGGGGCTCGCGTTCTTTTTGATCCGCGACCGGACCGGCATCCTCCAGGTGACCATCCCGAAAAAGAAAGTTTCAGAAGCAGTGCTTGCCGCTGCAAAGAAAGTCTCGCGTGAATCCGTGGTCCGTATCGCTGGCACGGTAAAAGCAGTAGAAAAGGCGCCGGGCGGCAGGGAAATTGTTCCCGACACCTTTGAGATCATCAGCCTCGCCGAGACCCCGCTTCCCCTTGATGTCTCCGAAAAAGTCGGGGCTGAACTCGATACCCGGCTCGATGCACGGTTCCTCGATGTGCGCAGGCCCCGGGTCGCCGCGGTCTTCCAGATCCGGAGCGCCGCGATGCACGCGGTCAGCAACTTCTTCCACAAGGAAGAGTTCATCAGCATCACCACTCCGAAAATTGTCGCCGCCGCGACCGAGGGCGGGACCGAACTCTTCCCGATTGCATATTTCGACAAGGAGGCATTCTTAAACCAGAGCCCGCAGCTCTACAAGCAGATGATGATGGCGGGCGGCTTTGAGAAAGTTGTCGAGATCGGGCCGATCTTCCGGGCCGAGGAGCACAACACCACCAAGCACCTCAACGAGGCAACAAGCATCGATATCGAGGTCTCGTATGCAGACCACAACGACGTAATGAAGATCCTCGAAGACCTGATCGTCAAGACCTACGAGTACGTGAACCGGAGCTGCGGCGACCAGCTGGCAAACCTCGAACTGACCGACTTTGCCGTGCCAAAGGCCCCGTTTGCCCGGTTACCTTACCGGGATGCCATTGAGATCGCACAGAAAACGTGCAGTGATCCAATCAAGTACGGCGATGATATCAGCGCTGCAGCAGAACACGCAATCGGCGACGAGATGGGAGCACACTACTTCATCACCGACTGGCCTACCGAGATCCGGCCCTACTACGCGATGCCCTACGAGGACGAACCGTCCATCTGCAAGGCGTTCGACCTCATGCACCCGAGGATGGAGCTCTCGAGCGGCGCAGAGCGTATCCACCAGTACTACCTGCTCGTGCAGCAGATCAAAAAGAAAGGCCTCAACCCCGAAAGTTTCGAGTTCTACCTGCGCCCGTTCCGGTACGGGATGCCACCCCACGCAGGATGGGGCCTTGGTGCCGAACGACTGATCATGACCATGCTCGGGCTCTCGAACGTCCGTGAAGCAGTCCTCTTCCCGCGTGATATGCACCGGCTCGTCCCATGAAGGCGTATTTCATCAACAAGGTCCTCGCGACAACTGTGGTCGGGAGTTACCCTGTGGTCAAAGGCTCCGGCCTCAAGAACCTTTTTGATCCCTTCAAATCCGCGGTGGAGACCGCGGTTACCGACCAAGTCAATGCCGGCATCGATATCATCTCAGACGGGCAGGTGCGAAACGAGATGATCCCGCTCTTTACCGGCCGGTTGCCCGGGATCAAGGGACAGGACGTTGTTGGCAAGATCCAGCCGGCATCCGGCGCTATCACGGTTGCCGATGTAAAGTACGCCCGGTCAAAGTCCCTGTATGTCAAGGGCATCCTCACCGGCCCGTCCTCCATTGCCCACGGCCTCCATATCAGCACACCGATGTACCGAAACAAGGAGGAGCTGGCACTTGACCTTGCGGCCGCTCTCGCGGTCGAGGCACGACATCTTGAGGCCGCCGGGGTCACGCTCATCCAGATCGACGAGCCAATCTTCTCGACCGGGGTCGCCGACCTTGCCGTGGGAAAACAGGCAATCGATCTGATCGCTGGTGCCATCAAGGTCCCGACATGCATGCATGTCTGCGGGAACTTGGGAAACGTGATTGACGATATCCTCAAAATCAACGTGAACGTGCTGGACTTCGAGTTCTCGAAGAACCCTGATAACCTCGCCCTCTTTGGCTCAAAGGACCTTTCGGGCCGGATGATCGGCTACGGCTGCGTGGATTCCTCATCGGAATCCGTGGAGACGGTACCGGAGATCAAAAAGCGGATAGAAAAAGGCGTCGAGGTCTTCGGCGCCAAAACAATGCTCGTGGATCCTGACTGCGGCATGCGGATGCGCACCCGCGAGGCGGCATTCTGGAAACTCAAGAACATGGCAGAGGCTGCAAAGGAAGTACGGCTCGCGCTGTAATCATCTGACAGATTCTTTAAAAAAATAAAAAATACAAAAAAAGATCTTTTCTATACGACTCTCGATGTCGTCGATGCCTCGATCCCGTGCTCCGTGATAATGAACGGCAGCAGGCGCTGGGGGGCGGCGGCATCCCGGATCTTGTGGACGGCAAGCGTTCGCTCGATCTCGCTCTGGCTTACATCCGTTTTGAATTCTATCACGAGATCTGATGCACGCATGATCCGGGTCATCTCGACCGGCGAATGGATATTGGTATAGACGACGAACAGCAGGTTTGCACCGCGCTTCCGCATCTCCTCCCGCGAGTGTCGCAAAAATTTCAGCGCTGTATCGATCCCGTACTTGATAATAATGGTGGAAAGTGAATCAATCACGATCCTGCCGCCGATCATCTGGGGGAGGTACATATCGGGATGCAGATCGCCTGCATCCACCATGCCTGTCTCAACGTCCCCATCGTTCATCAGGTACGTACCCTCTTCGCCTTCGACCTTCCAGAACTGCATCGCTGCGAGGTCGACTCCGGCAAGTGGCGTCCCGTACACCATGATAATCGCTCCTTCCGGAAACCCACCGTCCAGCAGGAGGTTGAGACCGACAATACCTGTGGATCGCTTCTTTGGCCTCCCGGTAATCGGGATGTCAACGATCTGGCTTTTTGTATCCACTTTGGGATGCTCCGGCTAATATTATTGGCCGTATATTTAAAAAGTTTGTGGAAATTCATCCATTCTGTCGCAGAATATTTCCACAATTCTTCTTTAAGACCCGATTTTTCCGAATTTTTCCCGAAGGGTCCGGCGCAGGAGTTTCCAGCCGTGCACCCGGGGAAGGGCATCCACGATGATGAGCCGGCGCGGAACCTTGTAACCGGCAAGGTCGACACGGCAGAACGACTCGAGATCCATTTCCGACAGCGTGGCACCGGATTTTACGACGATCGCGGCGACCGGCATTTCTCCTTTTCGCTCGTCGGGGACGCCAAAGACCGCCACATCCGCCACCGCCGGGTGCTGGACGATCACATTCTCCACTTCGGTCGGGTAGATCTTCCAGCCCGACATGATGATCATGTCCTTTTTCCGGTCGGTAATGTAGAGGATACCGTCCGTGTCCATGTACCCGATGTCTCCTGTCAGGAACCAGCCGTCATGGCGAAAGACCGCTGCGGTTGCCTCGGGCAGGTTCCAGTAACCTTGTGCAACGGACGGCCCGCGAAGGGCGATCTCCCCGGCCTCTCCCGGCGGCATCTCTGTCTCCGGATCGTCCTCGTCCACGATCTTAACCTCTGTGTACCCGACCGCGACTCCCACGCTCTGGTAGTGCCGGGTCAGATCGGGGTACTCGGGTAGGGTGGTCGTGCCCGAACCGATCACGATCGTCTCGGAAAGCCCGTACGAGTTTGCCACCGGGATATGGAACCGTTTGTCAAAAGCCTCCCAGACCGCGGGCAGCAGCTGCCCCCCGCCCGAGATGATGAGCCGGGCGGTGCGGAGCCGGTCTTCAGTCCCCGGGGCGCTGTGGACAAGCGTATGGATGACCGGAGGCATCCCGGCAAGGACCGTCACCCGGTATTTTTCGGCAAGCGCAAGGTAGTGCTCCGGCTCGAAACGCTCCATCATCACAAACGTTCCCCCGGCCCGCAGCACGGCAAGTCCCCACGATAACCCGACGTGCCCCATCGGGTAGATCCCGAGATATACATCGTCCGGCCTGAGCCGGAGGGCTTCCCGCTCTGCATCGAGCGCCGTCATCCAGTTCGCGTGGGTGAGCATGGCACCCTTGGGCTTACCTGTCGTGCCGGCCGTGTACTGGAGGTGGCAGAGATCATCCATTGCGCAGTTGACGGCGCGCATGGATGAAGGCGCCGGGGGAAATGAATCCCACGCGACAACACCGGTTCCCGTACCCCCCACGCAGATGACATTGGCAAGGACCGGGGCCTTTTTTTGTATTTCAGCCACAACACCGGCGCCCCGCACGTCCGTGATGATCGCACACGCACCGGCATCGTTAACCGCGTACAGCAGCTCCTCACCCTTGTACACGATATTTGTGGGAACTGCTACGGCACCGATACGCCAGATCGCAAAATAACTGATCAGGTACTCGGGCGAACTGTCCAGATAGATGCAGACCCGGTCGCCTTTCTTTATCCCGAGCCGGGAGAGACCGCTCCCGACCCGGTTCATCTCCTCGCGGAGCTCACGGTAACTGTAGGTCTCGTTCCGCGACGGGCAGATAAGTGCTGCATTTGCCTCGGGAACACTCTTTGCATCAAGGAGCGTGGTAACGTTGGACATGTCCGCCGGTCCGATATGATGATACAAATTTGACGTTGATGTATATACGTGTTCATTTCATGGATCCGGTTGCGGACGATCTAACAATAATCATTACTCCCGACCACAATTTTGTAATAATTGTGTACCAAAAGTACCAGATAATGGATCAGTGCGGACATGGCAGATATTCGTAATTTCATCGGTTTTGCACAGAATGAGACCCTGATCAAAGAATACGATGGTTTCCGGATGTACTTTCCGGTGAAGGCAAAGGTCAGCCTTGCCGTAACCAGCAAACGGCTTATCGCCTACTCTTCTGTCAGGAATTTCTTTGATGGGAAAACAGAATCACTCTTCCAGCAGGTCAGCCTCGCTGACATCAAGGGTGTCGGTGTCGTACAATCGGTGAGGTCCCGCATCAGTCTCATTGTTTTCGGGGTCGTTATCCTGCTTCTCGGGGGCCTTGTCATGGCGATCGGATTCTCCGGGAACACGCTCTTTGAGATGGGCGGGATCGCATGCAGCATTCTCGGTGTTATCTTGATCCTTGCAGGCATTTTCTGGAAAAAGCACCTGTTCCGGTTTGAGGTCTGGGGAACTGCCTGGGTTCTCCCGATTGGCGAATTCGAAAATATCAGGCCGGCGCTCACGGTCGGTCCGGACATGAAAAAAACTGTTGAGGAACTGGGCGCCCTGCTTATCGAGATTCAGGAGGGGACCCTGTATTCCGGTGAGTGACCAGACCCCGTCATGACCGCACCGGTACCGTTGCCGGTTATCCTTCCGGTAGATGGACACGGCCCGGGTGCCGGGCCGGGAACAATAAGTTTTTTCTGTATCCTGACCCGTATGATAACTGATATCTATGGCTGAGGAAACGCATCAGGAACAACCGCCCCGCCAGCATCACGAACGGGGCACCTATAACCACCCCCCACGGGATCACCACAACCAGCCTCCCCGCCCGGCAGCGGAACCGCGGACGCAGGAGCCAGCCGGGGAAAATCTCGATGCGGCAGACAATGAGGAAGAACATGCGGAGTCCCAGCGCCGATCACACGGGGGCCACCGCGGCGGCAGGCCGCCAAAGAAAGTCTACGAAGAATTCCTAAACGATCCGTACTGCGAATAAAACGGTACCAGGAACAACTTTTTTTGCCGGGAGAATTGGGATCCGGCAGGAGTGCCCTTCCCGGAAAAACCCTCCCGCGTCGCTTACGGGAAATTCCGGATAATCTTCTCCCGGATCGCTTCCTTGGGGTATGCTCCGATCACCCGGTCGACCATCTGGCCGTGCGAGAAAAAAACGATATTCGGGATCGCCGAGATGTTGAGCTGCCCTGAAAGCTGCTGGTTCTCGTCCGTGTTGCATTTCCCGAACGTGACCTTCCCGGCAAATTCCTGGGCGAGTTCCTCGATGACGGGGCCGACCCGGCGGCACGGCCCGCACCACTCGGCCCAGAAATCGATCACAAGGGCCGGGTGATCCCGGAGCAGCTCTTCGATGTGCTGCTGGTCAACCGCAATGACACCGCCGGCAACGCTCTGGCGCTCCATCTTCTCTTTTAATGCAGCCATCCGTCTCTCGCGAATTTCGTTCAGCTCGGTATCGTCCATAGAAGAAACTAGGGAGGGACTGATAATTGAATCTAGCGAACAGGACAGTTGCCCCGACTGTCATGTGAGTAAAGTATATCAGCGCCTGCCAGCTATATTATAACCCTGATTATAGGAAGCGAGGTAGGGTAGTCAGGATATCCCGACGGGCTCATAACCCGTAGATCGATGGTTCAAATCCATCCCTCGCTACTTTTTCTTTTCACTCCCCGGAAACTGCCGGGTGTGCCGGATCAATCCTGCTGACAGAGGTGTGATGCCGGTCCTTTCCGTGCAACCGTCACGATAAAATTCCGGTTTTTGTACACGATATCCACATCGGAAAAACCGGCCTCGTACAGCCACGCAAGCTGCACCGAAAGTTTCTCGTTTTTGTCCAGCGTGTCCCGGCGCTGGCGGATCTCCGCAGACTCCGTTCCGGTAAGCGGCCCGTTTTTGAGAAATTCGTCCCAGTACTCCCGGTACTTTCCGGTGAAGTATGGCGACTCGCCCTCGGCCTGATCGGCGTTCGCAAAAATCCCACCGGGTTTAAGAACTGAAAAGATCCGGGCAAAAAGCCGGCGCTTGTCTGCCGGTTCGAGATGGTGGATCGAGAGGGCGGAGCAGACAAGATCGTATGGCCCGCCGAGATCCACCCGGGAATAATCCCCGGCCCGGAAGACGACATTTTTGTAACCGGAGAACCGTTCCCGGGCAACGGCGAGCATCTTCTCCGAGATATCCAGCAGGGTGATCGTGGCTCCGGGGTACTTTTCAAGGAGCAGCCGGGAGAGCAGGCCGGTACCGGCACCGACATCGAGAATTTCTGGCGACGCGGTCAGACTTTCGGCAGCCCAGACCAGAGCGCCGTAAAACTGCCGCATGTCAAGGATAATAAACTCCCGCTGGGCATCATATTCCGTTGCAATCTCATCGAAGGCTTTTCGTATGTGATCCATGGTCCCGCACCCGTGACCGGTAAAGATATACCCGTCCCTTACACCGGATTGTCCGTTCAGGCACAAAAATATGATACAAAACACGGAGATAAAAAAAGATTATTACGAGCTTTCCGCTTCGAACGATTCGAGCTTTGATTGAAACGTCCCGTCCACGAAGTCTACCTGGCGGGGGTTCGCCGTCTCGCCATCGATAGGCACCGGGTAACAGCCGGTGAGACACCCGGTGCAGAGATCCTCTCGGTCAAACCCGATCGCTTTTACGAGCGCATCAAGCGAGATGTGGTGAAGCGAGGTCGCCGTGATGCAGCGCCGGACCTCGTCTTCCGCCTTGTCGCTTGCGATAAGTTCCTTTCTTGTCGGCATATCGACACCGAGATAACAGGGGGCCTTGATAGCGGGAGAGCCGATCCGCATGTGCACCTCGCGTGCACCTGCATCCCGCATCATCTCGATGATCCGTTTCGAGGTCGTACCCCTCACGATGCTGTCATCCACGAGCACCACGGATTTGTCCTTCAAGTGCCCCGGGATCGGGTTGAGCTTGATCCGGACCGCCCGCTCCCGCGCCTGCTGTGTCGGCATGATGAACGTCCGGCCCATGTACCGGTTCTTCATGAGACTCTCGACGAACGGTATCCGGGACCGTTCCGCGTACCCGATCGCGTAGGCAGTCCCGGAGTCCGGCACCGAGCCGACAGAATCCGCTTTTACCGGCGCCTCTTCATGGAGTTGCTGGCCGATCGCCCGCCGCACATCGTACACGAGTACGCCGTCCATCACGGCATCCGCCCGTGCAAAATAAATGTACTCGAAGATACAATGGGCACGCCTGCCCGCGACCGCAATCTGCGTGCACCGGACACCGTCAGAGTCCATCCGGATCAGTTCGCCGGGTTTTACATCGCGGAGGAACTTCCCGTTCAGGGCATCGATCGCCACGCTCTCGGACGCGACGATGTACCCCTTCTCGATTTTTCCCAGGCAGAACGGCTTGATACCGAGCGGGTCACGGAACGCGTAGATGACGCCGTCAATCATGATCACGACCGAGTACGAGCCCTGCATCCGCTTCATGCAAAGATGCACCGCGTCCTCCACGCAGCCCGAGGCGGTTATCTCTTCGATCAAGATCTTCGCAATGATCTCCGTGTCAGTTGTTGTCGTAAACATCTGGCCGGCCTGCTCGTACTCCCGCCGGAGTTCGCAGGTGTTAACCAGGTTCCCGTTGTGGGCGACCGAGATGAAATGTTCCTGGAACTGGAAGTTCAACGGCTGGATATTCTCCGGCAGGTTTGCACCGGTCGTCGGGTACCGCACGTGGCCGATACCGGCCGTGCCTTTAAGATCTTTTAAAACAGACGGGGAAAAAACATCAGCGACAAGCCCCTGCCCCTTGAACTTACAGAGACTTGTCCCATCAAACGTGGATATTCCGGCGCTTTCCTGGCCACGATGCTGGAGCGCATACATGGCATAGTAAAGCTGGATGGAAACACCGCCAGCATCGACGATGCCAACGATACCACACATGGTACTACTCTAATGCGTCGGAGTTTTTGGTCGCTTGCTGTGCCATTTGTAGTTTTGCATCTTGGTGCTTCTGCCAAACCCGCAGGAAGAGCAGACTTTCTTCTGGGCGTGGAACGAAATCTTGCCACAGCGCCGGCAGGCGATGTGGGTGAACTTGTTCATCTTACCCATTGACGGTGTGCCTTTTGTCATGATATTTCACCTTACGATTCCAGCGATGGCGAGATATAGATCACGTTATCTCCACGGACGATAAGCGTGCCTACCTTTACAACCTGCCCGTTCTCTGTTTCCTCAGCCTTGTCAAGGACGAGGTTCATGTGAACATCGTAACCCTGAAGAACTCCCCGTATCTCTCTCCCGCCTTTGAGGGAGACGATAACGGGCTGGCGGTTCAGCACCAGATCTAAAATATCCAACGGTCTTTTGGTCATACTCATACCCTGTATTACCATCGCTCTGGAGTAATATATGTGCGTGAGCACTCTACTTAAACATAGCGTAGATCTGCATGGGTCAAGAAGGTTTCTGATGCCCACGGGTTAAGGGCCCCGGAACAGAACACCCCAACAAATTTCCGGCAGAGCCGGAACACTTGTAACAAGCCGGGGAAAAATTATAGCCCTTGCCCGGGAGAATATAGGAGCGGGACAATGAAAAAAATTATTGTAAAAAAACGGCATTCGATCCGCAAAAGCCAGGCTGAAGACCTGCTCTCCCGGCTCACGCTCCAGATCGGGCCGTCTGCCGCGCTCTTCCATGCCGATATGATCGAGATCCTTGAGACGAATGCGGCAGTCGCGCTCTACATGGTGAATAAAAAACCGCTGCTGATGGACACCGGGGACTGGGTCTTTCCCACGCTCAGGGGGGCGCTCCAGATCCCGTTCCCCGAGCGAATGGTCACAGTAGATGCCGGGGCAATTCCGTACGTGGTGAATGGCGCAGATGTGATGCGGCCGGGAATTGTCACGGTCAGCGATGATGTCGTGGCCGGCAGCCCGGTCCAGATCGTTGACGAGCGGCACAAGAAACCACTCGCTATCGGTGTCGCGCTCATGGACGGCCCGGCAATCCGGGCGAGCGCACAGGGAAAGATGTGCAAAAATTTCCATCATGTCGGCGATGAACTCTGGAACCTTGAACTGTAATATTTTTGAAATGCAAAAAAAGGCTGGAAAATCAGGCCATTTCTGCCTTTTACATCGATACCATTAAATAATTTTCTTCGTACAGTTTTTTTATGGTTAAGATCATAGACACACTTTTGGGGAAAAATGCCACCAGTTCCGACGATGATTACATGGAACTCGACCTCAGCTCCTACGAGGAACACGGCAGCGGTTCTCCTGCGCTCCTCGTAAAGATCGCAACGATTGCAGATCTCAAGGATACGCCCCGGGTAAAAGACGAAGTCTACAACGGGAATATCGTGATTGTCGATATTTCGCGCCTGAAAATGGACAAGATCTCCTACGAGCGTGTCTTAAAGGACTTAAAGGAAGTCGCAAAGGATGTCAACGGGGACATCATCGGCCTCGGCGACCAGCGGTACGTCGTCCTTACACCGATGTCCGTGAAGATCTCGCGCGACAAGATCGGTGGAGCATAAGTG
>JBEKTA010000005.1:0-20734 GCA_049516515.1 Methanoregula sp.
CCAATCATTTTCAGGAGTTTCATTCCAAGTTAGTCTATATGAGCCGAGAGTGCCGGGCGGAAGCGTCAGCCCGCATGTATATGCTCTAAAAAAGTCTCCCCGATCCGGGCCATTCCCTCATACTGTAACGCCGAGGATATTGAGCAGCACAAGGACAAGTACGCCCGGTAGCCCCCCGATGCCGCAGATGAGAAGCGTTGCAAGGCTGTACCCGAGATCGGGTTTGCCCACCCACGTCATGACCTGGAGCGTGTTTAAGACAAAGAGAAAGATAAGGCCGAGAACAGCGTTGATAACCAGCACCGCGAGTTTTTTTACCAGATAATACGCGATGGCAAGGATGGCGACGATAAGGATGACGGCAATGAGGATATCACTCATAGTTACTTACCAATGACCCGCACCTTATTAATTTTTACCGGGGGCAGGATGTAGGATCCGACGGAACGGCTCTCTTTCCCGAGAGCGGCAACCTTCCGCTGGAGATCGAAAAAGTTGCCGGAGAGCATTGCTCCCCGGATAGGCTCAGAGAGCCCGCCATCCTTTACCCGGAACGGGTTGGACATCTCAACCGAGAAATCCCCGCTCATGGGGTTTGCCGTGTGTGCCCCCACCACGCTGTGGACGTAGATGGCAGGTTCATCAAAGAGTTCGTCGCGCTTCCCGTCCACGACAAAATTGTGATGGCCGATTGCGGGAAGCCCGGCAAACCCGCCCCGGATGGCACTCCCGGTGGATTCCTTACCGGCCCGGTACGCGGTCTTGAGATCGTAGGCAAACGTTGTCAGGATACCGTCCCTGACAAAATCAAGCCGGCTGGTGGGAGTTCCCTCGGCATCAAACCACGTGCTCCCGCCGGCCCTCTTCCGGTGGGGATCGTCATACAGGGAGAGCACCGGTGAGGTGACCGTTTCGTCGATCCTGCCGGCCAGTTTTGAACGGCCCTGCAGCACGTTCCTGCCCGAGAGCGCCGGGACAAAGATGGCTGAGAGCAGGTCGGCATATGCCATGGGGGAGAGGATGACATCGTACTCTCCTGTGGGGATATCCTTCCCGCCCGCCGACCGGGAGGCAAGGAATGTGGCCTGTTCACCGACCCGTTCCGGGTTCACCAGCGCCCGTGAGAAGGCATGATCGAATTCGTACCCGGTGGACTGGCCGCTGATCGCTTCGAGCGAGACCGAGACTTCTGACTGCCGGGACGCATACCGGATGCCGTGGCTGTTCGCAAAGGTGATCTCCCCAAGAGAGATCCCGGCCCCCCCGGTGGTTACCAAGGCCTCCGGGTGGGCGGCAGCCCCGTCAAGCATCCCGTGAAGCAGATCCTGCGCCATTGCCGGTTCGATAACGAGGGACGGATCATACGCAAGATCCTCTTTTGGAAGTGCGACCGGGTTCGGCAGCCCTCTCCATTCCTGCGGCGTGGCAAGCCGGCCACCCGCGATGGCCGCATCGAGGCAGGCCTGCCACTGCTGATGGTCGTTTGTGCTCGACGAGCCAATCTTCCCCTTATCGATGGTGCGGATGCAGAGCCCGGTCTCGACTGAAGACGAGCAGAGGCTCACGCGACTCCGCTTCAGGTCAGCGGAAACCGACCTCCCGGAAAAGAAGTACACTTCAAGCTCATCGACCCGCTTCTCGCCCTGCTTAAAGAGATCATCAATCCACGCCACTGCCACCCACCACCGCGTTACGAAGGAGCACCAGCGGGGCGCCGTCACTTACCGGCACGCTCTGCCCGCCTTTCCCGCAGTATCCCGAGTGCATCACCCGTTTCTTCCCGCACAGGACGATCCCGTGGAGCGTTTTTAAGATCTCACCCGAGAGTGAGACATCTCTTACCATACGGGTCTTCTCCCCGTTCTCGATCAGGTACCCGTACTCTGCATTGAACTGGAAGACGCCCCGGCCCGGATCGACCTGCCCGCCCCGGGAACCGGCAAGGAAGATCCCGTTTTTGCATTCCGAAAAGATCTCGTCATCGGCCGCATCCCCTGTTTCGATGAACGTGTTGCTCATCCGCACGAGCGGTGGTTCACCGGGCATGGCGCGGGCATGGCCGGCAACACCGTTTCCGATCGCCGCAAGCGTCTGCCGGTTGTGGAGGAACGCGTTGACCCGCCCGGCCCGGATGATCTCAGTTCTGGCCACCGCGATCCCTTCTGCATCGACCGGTTCAAACCCGAATTCGGAAAGGGACGGGTCGTCGACAATGGTGAGAATGTCATTGCCGATCTTCTCACCGATCCTGCCTTTGAGGACTGAGTTTCCTTCTTCGATGAGGTCACCTTCGCTCGCATGGCCCACGGCTTCATGCGCGAAAACGCCGGCAAGTTCCGGGTCGAGGACGGCATGCATCTTCCCGCCTTTAGCGAGACCGGCATCCAGCAGGGAGACCGCCATCTCTGCCGCTTTCCTGCCCACATCTTCCCGGTGACGGAGGTTGAAACCGTGGATGGTATGATCAGGTTCATAGCCCATCTGGACAGTCCCGTTCCGCACAGCGACTGCCATTATAGAAAATCCCGACCGACAGATTTCATAGGAGTATTCGCTGCCGGAGCTGTCCATGAACCGCACGTTTTCGATCCGTTCAAGATAATTTGCCCGCCTGCTGGTCACGAGCGGCTGGTCTGCGGCCTTCTCTATAGCGAGGAGCAACTCCGCTTTCTCACCGATGCTCACATCACGGCAGTCCTCTTTGACCAGGGGAACGGCACGGATCGTGCGGGGTGCGTCCCCGAGGCTGATCGTATCTTCGGCAATAAAAGCAAGCATCTCGGCTGAGGCAAGCAGTTCGTCAAATTTTTTACCGGATACGGGCGTGTAATTATCGATCTGGAGAATCCCCCACCCGCGGGGGCCAAGGACCCGGATCACGGCCTTGTTATAAAAAGTGGTGCCGGCAGACTCAATCACACCCATATCGACATCGATATGGGTGGACTGCCCGCTTACCTGCCGCAGGTCATAATACCGGATGCCGGGCGTCTCGGTCATGCCGGTGTCTTGTTGATGGCCGGAACTTCTGCAAATACCGATGTCGACCGGACCGCCATCTGTCTGAGCTTCGAAAGGAACCCGTCCATGTTCTCGGGGACGAGCGCGAACTTGAGGACCTCGTCGATGGTATCCACTGGGATAACCGTTACGAGGGACTTGTACTTCTCCTCGATCAGCACATCGTTGATGTTCGTCCGCGGTATGAGCACGGTCTTGATCCCGGCCTTTGCCGCCGCCTCAATCTTGAACGTTACGCCGCCCACCGGGAGCACGTCGCCCCGGACAGAGAGCGAGCCGGTCATTGCGACATCCTGCCGCACCGGGATGCCCTCGATTGCACTGATCACGGCCGTCGCCACGCTGATCGATGCCGAATCGCCTTCAACCCCGCCATAGGTGCCGATAAACTGGATGTGGATATCGATGTTTTTCACATCTTTGCCAGTGAACTTCTTGAGGATCGCGCTCACGTTCTTGATCGATTCCTGCGCAATCTCCTTTAACATACCGGTGGCGATCACCGAGCCGCTCGCACCCTGTGCAGGGGTGACTTCGGCCATGATCGGGAGAACCGACCCCGAGTCAGTTCCCATAACCGCAAGACCGTTGACGCGGCCGACCCGGGTTCCCTCAACCACCGTAAGCTCGTACTCCCGGCTCCGGCGGATATAGTCGTCAGAGACCTGGTCTTCGATCGTCCGGGCGGTGGTCTTAGCTGTGATCACGTGGGATGCGGAGGTAAGAGTCGCCCCTTCCTGCCGGGCGATATCTCCTGCAACCCGGATAAGACCGCCCATGTCACGAAGTTTTAAGGTAAGGTGCCCCTTGCGGTTCGAACGCCGCCGGGCCTCGCGGAGGACCTCATCAATGGCGCTCTTGTCAAAGTGCGGGATCTTCCCGTCGTTTTTGACTTCCTGCGCAATAAACCGGACATACTTCTCGCGGTTCTCCGGCGTATCATCCATGCTCTCGGCCATGTAGACCTCGTACCCGTAGCCACGGATACGGGACCGCAGCGCCGGGTGCATACCCTGGATTGCATCGAGGTTCCCTGCCGCAACCATCACGAACCTGCACGGGACGGGTTCGGTTCTGACCATCGCACCGCTGGAACGTTCGCTCTGGCCGGTGATCGGGAATTCCCCTTCCTGGAGCGCAGTGAGCAGGTTCTGCTGGGAGTGGGGATCGAGCGTATTGATCTCATCAATGAAGAGAACCCCGCCGTTCGAGCGGTGAATGGCGCCGCCTTCCACGCGGTCATGCGCCGGAGTCTCTAATCCCCCGCTCTGGAACGGGTCGTGCCGGACATCTCCGAGAAGGGCTCCGGCATGCGAGCCGGTCGCATCGATGAAGGGAGCTGCTTTCTTGGTGTCATTGGAGACGAGCAGCTTGGGTACCATCGCCTCTTCGCGGGGGGTGGTGTACCGGAGTGCCATGAAGACGAACGCAGCGGCAATGATCCCCATCAGCCACTGGTACGTGATGAACGCGTACCCGATAATACCGATGACGAGAATTAATAGAAGGGTGTTCCTGAACTGGATCTTTTTCTTGGCCTCGGCCTTGTGGGCGGCGACGATCTGCTTGCCCCGGCCTGCGGCAACCGTCCTGATAATGGGGTTATTGGAATCATCGGAGTTCGGGTAGACGAGGATATCGAGAAGCTCCTCTTTTGGCAGGAGCTCGGCCATCGCCTTTGCAAGCATCGACTTGCCGGTCCCCGGGCTCCCGATCATCATGACATGCCGGCGCTGGATCGCGGCTTTCCGGATCACTTCGACGGCACGTTCCTGCCCGATCACCTGGTCGATCAGTTTTGCCGGGACTTCGATCTGGGAGGAGGCTCCTTCGACAACTTTTGCTGCCTGAACGGTTGCGTCAGGCTGGGGCGCTGCTGCCCCGGGAGTTGCGGGCTCCGGCTGCGGGACTACGGGAACTGCCTCATCACGCACCGGTACTGCTGGTTCCGAGTTTTCCATTTTAAAATTATACCTCTTTCTTACCCTTCGAGTATCCATATAATTTGACGCATGATAGTTTAAGTACTTTGTAGCGATGGCAAAAATCCGGCCCGCCTAAAAAATCCATGCAAAAATAATACAACCAGCAGGCTGTAATAGTAAGGCAGGGAAAGGTACGCCCTCACCCGCCACGAAGGGAAGACAGGTACGTTATCATGAAAGTGATCAGCACGGAAAAATCCCAAGTCCTTGCCGCCCGGATCGCGGCGGCCCTTGGAGTTGCGACTGCCGATGTGAAATTCGCCCGGTTCCCGGACGGCGAACTCTATCTTGCCGCCGGGGCGCTTGACGATGAGACCGTTATTGTCGGCAGCGTGACCGACAATGATTCGCTTATCCAGCTGCTCCTTTTAATCGACGCCTGCGAGGATTCACAAAACCACCTCGTCATCCCGTACATGGCCTATGCCCGGCAGGACAAGAAGTTCAAGGAGGGCGAGCCCATTAGCGCCCGTGCGGTTGCCCGGCTCTTCGGGAACGGGGTAAAGGACTGCCTTACGGTAAACATTCACGAGCCCGACGTCTTAAAATATTTTGGTGTCCCGACACGGAATCTCTCGCTCGCAAATGACGTGGGCGCATTCATCGAATCCCTTGGCCTTGACAACCCGCTGATCCTCGCTCCCGACGAGGGGGCGCTTACCTTTGCAAAAGGAGTTGCTGCCGCAGGTGGCTGGGACTGCGACAACCTGGAGAAGACCCGTCTCTCCGGTTCAGAGGTAAAGATTGCACCAAAGAACCTCTCCTCAAAAGACCGCTCCGTAGTTATTGTCGATGATATCATCTCGACCGGGGGCACCATTGTCACGGCGGCAGGAATGCTGTACCAGCAGGGGGCAACTGAGGTGTACGCTGCCTGCGTGCACGGGGTTTTGATCGGTGGGGCATACGTGCGCCTCAGGGCAAGCGGGGTAAAGGAGATCTTCTGCAGCGACACGATCGAGCGGGCCTGCAGCAGGTTCTCCGCTGCGGACTGTATTGCATCCGCCATCAGGAAATAAATGAACCGACACGAAATCACGGGGGCAAGAGGACATGAAGTGCGTCCTTGATTCTACGGTTTTCTTTACGGATTACCCGGTCGACGGTGAATGCTACACGACGCCTTCAGTCGTTGACGAACTCATTGACTTAAAAAGCAAGTGCCGGTATGACATGCTCGTGGCTGCCGGCCTCATTGTCCGGAATCCTTCAGTGCAGGAGCTCGCACGGGTAAAGGAGGCTGCGAGGAAGTCCGGGGACCTCCCGGTGATCTCCGGCACCGACTGCGATGTTCTCGCCCTTGCCGGTGAACTCGGGGCCACGATCTTCACGGACGACTTTGCGATCCAGAACGTTGCTGCCGGGATAGGGATTGCCGTGCAGCCGCTCCGGCAGCGGGCGGCAAAAAAGATTGCGTGGAAATACCGGTGCAGCGGCTGCGGCCGGTATTTCAAAACCGACGGGGAATGCCCGGTCTGCGGTTCAAGTATTAAACGAAAACTTAAATAGATTACCACAAATCTTTTTCCCATGTCTTCCCTTGACGATCTGATCGCCCGGGCAAAGGTGCTGTTATCCGAGGGACACAGCCCCGGCCAGATTGCAGACGAGCTCTCGCTCTCCATGGAAACGGTGACCTGGCTTCTGACCCAGGCAAAAGGCGGAACGGCCGCGCCAAAAGACGTGCATATTGACTGGACCGTGGTGAGCAGCCAGGCGCCGCTCTTAGACGGGATCGCCCAGATGCTCTTGAACCGGTATTATAGTGCACAGAAAGATGCGGTGTCTCCTGCCGCTGACGTCGTCGTGGGTATCGCTCTCTCCGGCATCCCGCTTGCAACGGTCATCTCCGTTCAGGAAGCGACGAAGCTTGCGATCTACCATCCCTCAAAGCAGAACGCGAGCGAGCATCCGATCGGGTCGATCAGCGGGAACTTTGCCGCAGTGGCCGATGAGCGCTGCATCATTGTCGATGATGTGATCACCTCGGGAAATACGATGCGGGAGGTCGTCAAGTACTTAAAGAAACACGGGGCGGTACCGGTCGCGATCTGGGTGATCTTCGACAAGCGCGGTATCAAGGATATTGATGGCGTGCCGGTCTATTCGCTCTTCAAAATATCCCGTATCGATTAACCATTTATTTTTCAACAGAACCCACAAGGGATTGATTTATATAGAAGTTCAATTCCACCTTTTACAGCACTAGAGGATTATCTATGTTATCAGGTCAACCAATTATTATCCTAAAAGACAACGTGGAGCGTAACACGGGCAAGGAGGCCCAGCGCTCGAATATTATGGCCGCAAAGGCAATCGCCGGTGCGGTCCGGACAACGCTCGGTCCCCGGGGCATGGACAAAATGCTCGTGGGTTCGACCGGCGACATTGTCATCACCAATGACGGGGCGACGATTTTACAGGAGATCTCTGTCCAGCACCCCGGCGCAAAGATGGTCATCGAAGTGGCAAAGACCCAGGATGACGAGGTCGGGGATGGAACCACCACGGCAGTCGTTATCGCCGGCTCATTGATGGAACAGGCAGAGCACCTGCTCGAGCAGGGCATCCACCCAACCGTAATCGCACAGGGATACCGTCTGGGCATGCAGAAGGCTCTTGAGATCACAAACTCCCTCTCATTCAAGGTCGACCCGAAGGACAGGAAGACGCTTGTGAAGATTGCCGACACCGCTATCACCGGCAAGTCGATCGAATCGGTCAAGGGAAAACTGGACAGCATCATCGTTGACGCAGTGATGGCCATCGCAGAGAAGGTCGACGGGAAATATCTGGCCGATGAAGACGACGTGATGATAAAAAAGCAGAAGGGCAGGTCCATGGACGACGCCGAGCTCGTCCGCGGGATTGTCCTGGACAAGAAGCGCATCAGCGAGGGCATGCCAAAGAAGGTCACGAAGGCCAAGGTTGCACTCATTGCAACCCCGATGGAGATCACAAAGACGCAGGTGAAGGCGAAGATCAAGATCACGACCGCCGATCAGATTGCGGCCTTCTCCGAGCAGGAGCGGGCGACCTTAAAGAAACTCGCGGATTCTATCATGAATGCCGGCGCGAACGTGGTGTTCTGCCAGAAAGGCATTGCAGACCCGGTCCAGTTCTTCCTTGCAAAGAATGGCATTTATGCCGTTGAGGACGTCCCGGAAAAGGACCTCAAGTACGCCGCCCGGGCGCTGAATGCAAATATTGTCAACAAGCCTGAGGATCTGACCGCAAAGGATCTCGGACATGCCGAGGCTGTCGAGGAAGACAGCGATATCGATATAACAAGGATCTCCGGGTGCAAGAACCCCAAGACGATCACTATCCTCCTGCGGGGCACGAGCGACTACCTCCTTGACGAACTCGAACGTGCCGTGGTTGACGGCACCCGCGTCGTGATGGACGCAATCGAAGACGGCACGTATGTTGTCGGCGGCGGCGCAGTCGAGACCGAGCTTTTGATGAAGATCCGGGACTATGCCGAGACAGTCGGTGGCCGGGTCCAGCTCGCTATCGAAGGCTACGCAACGGCCTTTGAGACCATCCCCCGCACCCTTGCCGAGAACTCGGGGTACAACCCGATCGACAAGCTGGTCGCACTCAAGAACGCCCATGCAAAGGGCAAGAAGACTGCCGGCCTCAACGTCTACACGGGCGAGGTTATCGATATGCAGGCCGAGGGCGTTCTCGAACCGCTCCGGTCAAAGCGCCAGTCCATCCAGAGCGCTTCCGAGACTGCCATCATGCTGATCCGTGTCGACGACATGATGATCACGCAGTCCAAGAGAGCGCCAGGAATGCCGCCAATGGCATAAAACCGGATAAGAATATATCACATTTTTTGCTGTTTGTGCATGGGAATCTGCACCCGTCACGTTATTCACTGTACCCGGGCACCTGGCCGATGGAAAGCAGATAACTATTAGTGGAATAGCAAAGAAAATGATCTGAACCGGGTGCCGAGGTAGTCTAGTCCGGAAAGGCGGTAGCCTCGAAAGCTACTGGCGCTTTGCGCCTCGGGAGTTCAAATCTCCCCCTCGGCGTCACCAACTGCGTTTGCCTTTTTTCAGGTTTGCTCTCATAAAAATTGAAAAAATCGGTTTTCTGGGCCTCTTATCGTGAATAAATCCCAAATTCCAGCATATTGTTGGTTCTCATAATTAAAAGATTTTAAATATAACTTATTCCTAGTACACAATATCTGCGTGCATCCCGTACGACTACCACATTCCCATAATCGAACCTTGGGTGAAGACCATGTTCCGGATAAAAAAGAGCAAACCGAAGATCTCTGCCGAGGTTAAATCTTTCCGTACGGTACGGCGCCTGAACATCAACCGTACCTATACGTCATTAAAGATCGGGGTTGCTGCCGGGTATATCCTGCTCGGGCTGATGTCGGCATCCTCCTCCATGTTTGGTATCATTGTCGGTGCGTTGATCAGGGTGGCCGGATACTGACAATTGCGGGAATCTTTTTAGACAGGGTGTCATTTTAGCGGAGCCGGATAAGACCCATGACAGGGATTGTATTCCGCTGTCATCATCAAATTTCAGGGGAAACCGTATGGTCATTCACCTCTCACGATGGAGGGGCCACTAAAAAAAGTCAAAAGAACATCAGGACGCCAAGAATCCCGTGGATAACCGCACATCCAATAGAGAAGATGGCAAAGCGGGGGTGCCAGACAAAGGGGATCGTGTGGATGCCGCGCCTGTTCATGACGGCAACAAGCGCGGTAACAAGGAACGCCGTAAGCGTCAGGATCCCGAGATACATGATAAGCGGTTTCCCTAAGATCGGATAAAATGAAATTTCCTGCAGCATTGTTCAGGTCACAACCACGGAGCCCTGCATCTGGGGATGTTGGCCACAGGAATAATTGTAGACACCGGTATTGTAAAATCTCACGGAGAACGACTGGCTGGTTGATAGTGGACCGGATGGATCGATCTTAGCGTCCTTGGAAAAGACGACAGAATGTATAACCGTGTCCTTGTTGACCCACCGCACGATATCGCCGGCCTTCACCGTGAGCTGCGCCGGGTTATATGCCATGTTCTGGATGATGATCGTATTATCCGAGACCGGTGCGCTGGTCGTCACAAGGGAAGCGGCAGGTGTAGCGGTCACGGTACTTTTCATCTGTGTCGGTGTCGCCGTGGTGGCAGCAGGCTGAACCTGTGGTGCAGACTGTGTACATCCTGTAGTAAGCAGGAGAAAAACAACTGCCATCGTGAGAAGAAGAATGCGTTTCATGGGGGAATCCACCTCAATTTGGGTTATTAGAATATGGAGTGCCAGGGTTTTTTAAAGCTGATCCGGGACAGGATTTATTTCATTTCACCTGCCCGATCGGAATCTTTCACTCCCCGGTATCCGTCTTTGCCACGCCCGGCTCTGCATCCGGCATGAGGATGACCGGCACCTGTGCAAGAGTCCGGGTAAACGCCCCGATATGGTAATAATCCGTAAGGACCATTGTCTGGAAATCCGGCTGTGGGAGTGCTGCGGCAAACTTCCAGGACTCAGGGGACGGCAGCGGGAGGAGCGCAGCAATCTCGTCCCTCGAGAGTGCCGGGATGTCCTGGATCGCCTCTGCCACCTTCGCGGCAGCACCGGTCTTTCCGGCCCGCGTAACCCGCACCCGGTAGTCGTCATACCTGACCTGGACCCGGCCAAGCAGGCCTTTTATGAGATGTGCCAGCACCCGGTTGAACCGGCTGCCATAAAACGAGTACACGACCACTTCTTTCCCGTACGTGCCCCGCTCCTCCCGGACAAAGATACCCCACCCGGCGATTTCGGCAGGCAGGGTATTAAGCGCTGCAAAAAGGGTTTCAGTCTCTTTTTCCCCAAGCGGAAGATCGGTCCCTCCCCGGGCAACGATCCTTTGAACCGCGCCGCAGATCACCAGTGAGAGCGCGGCCTCCTCTCCCGCAGTCCAGAAGACCCGGGACGTGCCATTCCCGTGCCCGCCCGGCACCACGACCACGAGGTTATGGCTCTCGTCGCACTTGACCACCGACCATGTCACCCCCCCAAGCGCAAATTCCCCGGGGTCCGGGCGGTTTGCAAACCGGGCGTCAAGAGTGCCGACCACTTCGCCATCCGGCGTCACTGCCCGGTACTCATTTCCCCCGCTTATCACCGAGTAGAGTGCCTTGTAATTCGACCGGCCGAACACCCGTTCCGCTTCCGTTCCCGGCATCAGCATCTCCCCGTCAGCGGCAAGGTACCCTGCAGAGACCAGATGATCGAGAATGCGATCCACGTCACCTGCGGAGAGGTGTGCAAACGCGGAAAACGTGAGAAGGTCACGGACAATCGTGCCCCGACCGGCCCGGGATACAGAGTGGACGGAGAGGAAGATCTGCTGGACGAGCACGTTATACGGTTTTTCCAGCGGCAGGAGGGGCTCGACCATCTTTTCCCGGGCGCATTCGATCACGGCACAGCTGGTGAGGAGTTCCCCCGGATTGGAAAGGAGCCATGCGACAAACGCGGCCTGTTCCCGCCGGCCGCTCCGGCCCATCCTCTGTAAAAATGAGGAGACCGAATCCGGCGGGCCGACCTGCACCACAATATCCAGGTCCCCGATATCGATCCCGAGTTCGAGCGTGCTCGTGCAGATAATACAGGCCCCTTCCCCGCTGTGGAATGCTTCCTCGGCCGCTTTTTTTGTGGCAGCCGGAACCGACGAGTGGTGGATGTGCAGGTTCTTTATCCGGCCGGCCGCCTCCTGCACGATCGTTTCTGCCGCGCTGCGGCTGTTGACAAAGACGAGCGCTTTTTTCCCGGCAACAAGCCCGGCAAGTGCATCGATCCGGCGGGACGGATCGGGCTCGATCACAAACCGGAATTTTTTTGCCGTTGCCGGGGCAGGGACAGCCACAAGACGCCGGCGATGAAGGCCCCCCGAAAACCATGTGAGGATCTCGTCCGGGTTCCCGACCGTTGCCGAGAGCCCGATACGTTGCACCGGGTGTCTCGCGATCCGATCGAGCCGGTCGAGAAGGATCTTGACGTGGACGCCCCGCTCCGACTCCACGAACGCGTGCAGTTCGTCCACGATGACGTACTTGAGGTTCACAAGATCGGCGCCATGCCCCTTTTCGTGCAGGAGCACTTCGAGCGACTCGGGCGTGATAAGGAGGAACTGAGGGGCCTCGCCATCTTTCCACCCCCTGTCCCTTTTCGGGACATCGCCATGCCACTTTGCAACGGAAAGACCGGTGGGCCGGCAGAACGCGGCGATGCGTTCCTCCTGGTCGTTGATGAGTGCCTTTAACGGCGAGAGGTAGAGACAGGCAACTCCTTTTGTCCCGGACTTCAGGATATCGTCCAGCACCGGGATCAGGGCCGCTTCCGATTTTCCCCCGGCAGTCGGGGCGATGACGAGCACATCATTTCCCCCGCGTATCGCTTCGTACGCCTGCTCCTGCACCTCGCGGAGCTCGCACCAGCCCAGTCGTTCAGCAAGCACGGCCCTGAGCGACTCGTGCAGTGTGGGGAATACCGATGACCTGTTCGTAGTACTTCCATTGTCCGGTGGTATTATGGTCTTTTTGGGGGGCCTGCCGGTCTCGTTCGTGGTGATGCTTGTTCTCCAGAAATGGTATGGGGATGCGAAGGTCCCGGAAGCACCAGATCCGGCCGGGTAAAAAAAACAATTCACGGACTTTTTTTATTGGAAAAACCTTTTTTGGTTATACGGTGGACTAGATAACCATGGAACTCGCGCAGAAGAAATGCTCAACCTACAAGCCCGGCTCACCGCCGATCACCCGGAAGGATACGGTCGAAATTTTAAAAGAAGTGCCCGGATGGTCGCTTGAAAACGGCCACTTAAAGCGCACGTTCACGTTCGAGGACAGCGAGAAGTCTATCGAATTCTTAAACGATGTGCTGACGATGTCCGTTGAAGAGGGCCACATCCCGGATCTCGCCATGCGGGAGGGAAAATTTGTGGACGTTGGATACTATACGTACCCGGCCGGCGGCCTGACCTTAAACGATTTTATCATGGCCGCAAAGATCAACGAGCGCCGGTATAACGAATAAGGCCGGACACCCGGCACCCCTTTTTGTTACTGGAGCGCATACAGATGCGTTCTGTTGGATCCCCATCCATGTGGTCATCCACAAAAATATCGGGCCTCCATTTGGGCCTGTTTGGACCCTTTTTCCTGCCCGCAAACCCAGGCAATCCTGCAATCGGAGAGAAAATTTTAGGTTTCCCCAAACAATAGGCCCCCTTTTTTGCGATTTCGGCCCCAAATATCTCCAGTATGGTCTAATCGGGCTTTAAATCACGGAGATCCGAATGACATTCTCACAGGGATCTCCTCTCCCAGTTACCAACACCACCAGATTTGAGAGTATATGACTCTGATTAGATCACTCATTTTTCGGATGCTGCAAAAAACCAAAAAAAAGTTTACTGGTATTCCGGTGGCTGCATCTGTACAGGCAATCCACCTTTGAAATACTGCTGGATTTTATTATATTGATCTCTTACCCGTTCATTCATTGTCGGATGCACTTTCTTTTGTGCCTCTTCAAAGTGCCTCAACGCAACATACTGCGTCTTCTCACGGAGTGCAAACATTCCCGCTTCGCGGCACAATGACTCAAGATCAGCACCGACAAATCCTTCGGTACTTAGTGCGATTGCATTGATTATGGCATCCACTGAAGGATCGCTGATTGCCACATGGTTGGATCCAAGTAACCGGGCAATTAAACGCCGCCGCTCGCAATGGTTCATCATCTCTGATTCCCCATGTGTTTCTGGCTTAAACAAATTCAAAGCTGCACTTGCTTCAAGTGAACAATCCTTCCCAAGTTGGTCTATTGCTATCTTTATCTCATCTTCCGTAGATCCTGACGTAAGATCAATAAACGTTTTAAATACAGATCCTTCAAGAGGCATCTTGCGGGCATGAATATACAAAATTCTTTTCCGATCTTCTAATGTCGGTTCACCAATATACACAAGTCGATCGAACCGCCCTGCCCGTAAGAGAGCTGGATCTATGATCTCCGGGCGATTGGTAGCTCCCATTACGACGACATCTTTCATATCTTCTAAACCATCAATCTCAGCGAGAATTTGATTCAGAACACTTTCCGCCACATGAGAACTTGAGCCCATTTCACTCCGCGCAGGTGCAAGTGAATCAATTTCATCAAAGAAAATAATCGATGGTGAAACCTGCCGGGCTTTACGGAAAATTTCCCGGACCCCCCGTTCGCTTTCGCCAACCCATTTTGACATGAGCTGAGGCCCCCGAATCGCGATAAAATTCGCCCGACTCTCATTTGCGACTGCTTTTGCTATCAGCGTCTTACCGGTACCAGGTGGACCATAGAGAAGGATGCCTTTAGGGGGAGTGACACAGAGTGTGGTATACCGCTCGCGATCGGTAAGAGGATATTCGACTGCTTCCCTCACCTCTTCTTTTGCAGCGTCGAGTCCACCAACATCTTCCCATCTCACGTTGGGAACTTCAAGCAGAACCTCGCGCATGGCGCTTGGAGTGACATCACGTTTTGCACTTCTGAAATCTATTGCTTTTACCTTCATGCTTCCGAGTATGTCCTCAGAAATTTCCTTTTCGTTGAGATCGAGATCGGGCAGGTACCGGCGCAGGGCCCGGATCGCCGCCTCCCGGGCGAGCGCGGCAAGGTCTGCCCCGACAAACCCATGGGTCTGCTTGGCGAGGGCATCTAGGCTCACATCCTCCGCAAGTGGCATGCCCCGGGTGTGGATCTTCATGATCTCGATCCGGTCTATCTCACTCGGGACGCCAATCTCAATCTCACGGTCGAACCGGCCGGGCCGGCGCAGGGCCGCATCGATCGCATCCACGCGGTTCGTGGCGCCAATAACGACGACCTGCCCGCGCTCTTCGAGGCCGTCCATCATGGTCAGGAGCTGGGCGACGACCCGGCGCTCGACCTCCCCGGTCACTTCCTCCCGCCGGGGGGCAATTGAGTCCAGTTCGTCGATGAAGATGATCGAGGGCGCGTTCTCCCGTGCCTCCTCGAAGACCTCGCGGAGGCGCTGCTCGCTCTCGCCGTAATATTTCGAGATCACCTCGGGGCCGGCAATATGTATAAAATGTGCCTCACTGGCACTTGCGACGGCCTTTGCTATCAGCGTCTTTCCTGTCCCCGGCGGACCGTAGAGCAGCACACCCTTGGGCGGTTCGATCCCCAGTTTCTGGAACAGTTCCGGGTGCCGGAGGGGCAGCTCGATCGTCTCGCGGAGGCGCTGGAGCTCGTCCTTTAAACCCCCGATATCCTCGTAGCTGAAGCGTTTGACCCCTTCGAACCCTGCGGCCGGCTTGTCGGAGAACTCGACCGTGGTGTTCTTCGTGATGATGACCGCTTCTTCGGGTTCGATCTCGACGACCTTGAACGCGATGATCTGCGGCTGGACAAAGGGCAGGCCGAGCATGATCGGGATCGAGTCGTTTTTCACGACCGGGAAATCCAGAAGGCCGTTTATCACGTGCGGATTATTGGCAATCGGTATTTTCTTGGGGAGGTCTTCGGGGGGGGCGAGCACGACCCGTTTTGCCTCGATCTCTTCTGTGAGCGTCGATATCTTGACCGTGTCCCCGATGCTCACGCCCGCATTGATCCGGGTAAAATTGTCGATCCGGATCTTGCGCTGGTTCCAGTCCTCGACAAGGGATCGCCAGACTTTTGCCACGGTCCGGCGTTTCCCCTCGATTACCACGAGATCCCCTGGTGAAATCTTCAGAAGGAGCATGGTTTCAGGATCGAGCCGCGCTTTTCCCCCGCCCTGGTCGCCGGGATACGCGGAATCGACCTTCAGTTGCACTTCAGGCATTACCTTAAAGGTCATATACGCAGGGATTTATAAGTACTGTAAATGCGAGTCCTTGTTTTTGACCCGTTCCACGGCGCTAGCGGTGACATGATCACAGCTGCCCTGCTCGACTGCGGGGCCGACCGGGAACGCGTCGCTGCCGCGATGCGGGCCGTTGTCGCGGAGCCGACGGTTGAAACCGTGACCCGGGCCGGGATTCAGGCCGTAAAAGTCCACACCCGTGCCACCCCGGCACACCGGTCTCTTGACGATGTGTACAAAAGGCTCGATGATGCAGCCCCACACGTACCGCCGGAAGCGCTCGCGACGGCACGCCGGGTCTTTTCACGGATTAATGCGGCAGAGGAGGAGGTCCACGGGGCCCACGTCCACTTCCATGAAGTCGGGGCCGACGATGCAATCGCAGATGTGGTCGGCGCCTGTACCGCCCTTGCCATGCTCAAGATAGACGGCGTCGTGGTGCTGCCGCTTGCACTAGGGTCGGGTACGGCCACCGGATCGCATGGCATCATCCCGATCCCGGCTCCTGCGACGGTGGCTATCCTTAAAGGATCGGGACTTGTGACCATGAAAGGGAACGATGACGGGGAGCTCTGCACACCGACCGGTGCCGCCCTGCTCGCAGAATTTTCCTCGATTGGAGCGGCCGATCTTGGAGGGTATACGATCCAGGCTGTGGGTTACGGGGCCGGGAGCCGGGACACACCACACTCCCCGAACGTACTCCGGGCGATGGCGATAGAGACGACCGGCGCACTGCCGCAGGACACGGTCGACCTCCTCGAGACGAACGTGGACGACGTGAGCGGCGAAGTGATCGGTGAGGCTCTGGCCCGGTTCATGGCCGCAGGGGCGCGGGACGCGAGCGCGATGCCTGTCATCATGAAAAAAGGCAGGCCGGGATACCTTGTCACGGTCATCGCCCTCCCTGAAACAAGTGCCGGCCTTGCGCGGCTCATGGCCCGCGAGCTGGGCACGCTCGGGGTCCGGCGCATTCCGGTCGTCCACCGGTTTGTCGCAGAGCGCACGATGGCAGATGTGGAGGTGGAGATCGACGGGAACAAAAAAAATCTGCCGGTAAAGTGCGGGTGGATGGACGGGCGTATCTACACGCTCAAGGCCGAGTTCGATACCGCACGTGACTGGGCGGCGGAGCTGGACCTGCCGGTGCGTGACGTGCTCCGCGCCGTTGAAGCCGCCGCGTGGAACCAGGTACGGAACCACCAGAAGAGTACAGGCCCGGGTGACCGATGAAGACCGACCGGCTCACGAGCGGGAACGCGGCCCTCGACAGGCTGCTCGGCGGGGGGCTCGAACTCCGCACCATCACCCAGATCTACGGCGGACCAGCGAGCGGAAAGAGCACGCTCTGCACGATTGCGGCCGTCTCCTGCCTGCGGGCAGGGGGATCGGTTGTCTTCATCGATTCCGAAGGTTTCTCGATCGAGCGGTTCCGCCAGGTCGCCGGCAGCGACACAGAAGCGATTGCCAACCGGCTCTTCCTCTTTGAGCCTGTCGACTTCGAACAGCAGGGCAGCATGATTGCCGAAGCAGACAAGGTTCTCAAGCTGCACAAGCCCGGTCTGCTTGTCCTTGATTCTGCGACGGCGCTCTACCGTACCGATCTTGAAAAGGGCCGGGACGCCATGCAGATGCTCACCCGGCAGATGCTCCAGCTCCTCGGGTATGCGAAACGGTACGAACTTTCGGTACTCGTCACCAACCAGGTCTACATGGACACCATGAGAAATACATTTGCCGGTCTTGGCGGGACGTCGCTCGAACACATCTCAAAAGCGATCATCCGGCTGGATCGCCTCGAAGCACCCGGGTGGCGGCGGGCAACGCTGGTCAAGCATCGATCCCGGCCCGAGGGCGCCAGCTTCGACTTCGAGATCGTGCAGGACGGGATCCGGGCAAAAGAATAGGGGGCTTATTTTTTTGCGGGGGACTCCCGGGGGAGACTCCTGATGACGGTAAAATGCTGAACCATTATATCTTATTGTGCCAATATTATTCCTTTAATGAGTCTGAGCCGGGAGATCACCGCACAGATTAAGGACGTCCTGGTGAGAAACCCGCAGGGCATGAGTATCACCGACATTGTGAGTCAGATCCACATCAACCGGAACACGGCAGGGAGATATCTCGAAAAACTGCTCATCTCCGGGCAGGTAGAGATGCGCCATTTTGGCATGGCGAAGATCTATACACTCGCGCACCGCGTCCCGGTCTCTGCGGTGCTCTCGATCTCCTCAGAATTTATCATGCAGCTTGACGGCAGCATGAGAATTGTTTTTATTAACGAGATTTTTGCACACTTTCTTGCCATACCGGCCGAGGACCTGACAGGGAAAAATATCGAATACTCCCCCGTGGTGACAACTTTCGACGATTGTTTCGCCGGATTTCTGGAGAGGGTGAGAGCTGGCCTTGAGGGCACCGAGTGGAGCGGCGAACTCGCACCTGCAAAATTGGAAACTATCTTTTTCTGCCGGATTGCCCCGACAGCCCTTGACAACGGTCAGAAAGGCGTCTCCGTCATCCTTGAAGATATCACCGGGCGGAAGCGGATTGAGCAACGGATGCGGGAGAGCGAGGAGCGGTACCGCATGCTTGCTGAGGCGTCGAGTGACCTAGTCTTCGTAATTGACCAAAACGACCGGGTCGAGTATATTAACAGTCCCGGCGCAGCGATTTTCGGGAAAACTCCCGGAGAGATAACAGGATGCGCACGGTCCCTCTTTTTCCCGCCCGATATGGCAGAGCGACAGAAAAGAGTGCTTGAGCATGTTTTTGCCACCGGGATTCCTTCTCATAACGAAGGGCCGATACCGGTTGACGGGGGGATGCGGTGGTTCGACCATGTGCTTGTACCGCTCATGAACCCTGATGGATCGATACGGTCAATTCTCGGCGTGTCCCGTGACATCACAGAGCGGAAACGAGCAGAAGACACGTTAAAAAGCGGTGAAGAGCGGTACAGCAGGCTCCTGCAGCATTCGTTTGATGCGGTGGTCGTCCACCGGAACGGCATCATTACCCTCGCAAACCAGATCGCGGTTACTCTCGCTGGAGCATCGACCCCATCGGAACTCATCGGAAAGAACATTTTCGATTTTATCCATCCTGATTCCCGGGCTATTGCCCGGGAGCGGATTGCAGCGATGACCGGCGGGGACGAAATAACTACAGTCGATGCTGTTGAAGAAAAATTCTTGCGAATCGACGGAAAGGTCATTGATGTCGAGGTCGTCGCTACCGGTTTTCCCGATGCCGGAAAACCCGCGGTCCAGGTCGTATTCAGGAATATTTCCCGACGCAAGGAACTGGTGGAAGCGCTGCGACGTTCAGAAGAGAAATACCGGATTCTTGTCGAGCACAGCCAGAGCGGAGTGTTCATCATACAGGGCCAGCTGATCCGTTATGTCAACTCGGCATTTGCCCGGATTCTCGGAGGCGTCCCGGATGATTTCATCATGCATGATTTCGCAGAGTACATCGCGCCGGAAGACCGGGACTGGGTACTTGACAGAGGCCTTTGCCGGCAGCGTGGCGGGACTGTGCCTGATAACTATGAGTGCAGATTGTTGAAACGCGACGGCACCACCCGGGTTTTTATTGCCATTGATACCGGGCTCATCCAGTACGAAGGAGCCCCGGCAAGTATGGGAACCATACGGGATATCACGGAGCAAAAACGCGCCGCGGAGGCGCTCAGGGAGAGCGGGGAGAAACTCCGGGCTGTCTTTGACAGTACGTTCCAGTTCACCGGCATGATGACACCCGAAGGGATTCTCATTGATGTCAATAATACCGCACTGGAGTTCCGGGGTGTCCGATTGGATGAGGTAGTCAACCGCCCTTTCTGGGAGACACCCTGGTGGAGGGGTGATGTGGCACAGGTCAGGCGGCTGCAGGAGGCCATCGGAAAGGCCGCCATGGGTGTATTTGTCAGGTATGAAGCCGAACTGCAGGGTGCCGGCAATACCACCCTGCTTGCCGACTTCTCCATCAAACCGGTATTCAATCCCGAAGGCAAGGTCCGGTTGCTCATCATTGAGGCCCGCGATATTACCAGAAGCAAACGTACCGAAGAGGCGCTCAGGGAGAGCGAGGAGCGGTTTCGCGATCTGATCACCATGACCCCGGATATCATCTGGCAGACCGATGCCGGATCACGCTTTGTCTATGTAAGTCCTCAGGTTGAGACAATTCTCGGCTATACCCCGAAAGACCTGATCGGTCACACGCCGTTCGAATTCTTCGATCCGTCCTGCACCGAAAAGAACCGGCAGGTGTTTAAAGAGGCGGCCAGAACGCACAGCAAACAGTTCCTCTTTGAATCATGGTGGCGTGACCCCACGGGATCTCTCGTCATCCTTGAAAGCCACGCGACACCCTACTATGCGAGCGACGGGACGTTTGCCGGGTTCCGCGGGATCGACCGGATGATCCCGGCGAATAACAAAGAATGACAAAAAGACCGCTGAGTCTCCGTTATCATGATCGGTTTTCGACTGATCTGCGTCACCACGGACAAAAGCGTTCCCAAGGGTGTCAGATCCGGCATATTCCATCCCGGTAAGTCGGGAGTTACTTTCACCCCCCGCACACCGGTCTCTTAAATCCCGTACCTGTCAAACGGGCATACATGTCCGGGTGCGGGGAGAAACTGGCAAAGCTGACCTCCGGCAGCCAGTACGATATCTGTATGCCGGGGGAGTGCATGAAGATGCTCACCTCGGGGGCCTGCATCACGTACAACCAGAACGCGGGCGGCTGCAACCGGATGCTCAAGGTGCTCCTCCACGGGAGCTGCTCGTACGACTGTGCCTACTGTCCTGTCCGGGCCGACCG
>JBEKTA010000006.1:0-19255 GCA_049516515.1 Methanoregula sp.
TGCGAGGGATGGGATTCGAACCCAAGAACTCCTGCGAGACCAGGCCCTGAACCTGGCGCCGTTGACCTGGCTTGGCTACCCTCGCGCCTGTATAGATTATGTTCCCGGTTTAATAAATGTAGGGGGAAAATGGTACAACCGGGTGTGGGATGCGGTGGTTACCGTTTCTGCCCGTTTGAGTACCGTTTGAGTTCCCGTTCCCGCAGTTCGATCCTGCGAATCTTTCCGGAGATGGTTTTTGGGAGGGAATCAACGAACTCGATCGCCCTCGGGTACTTGTAGGGGGCCGTGACCTTTTTCACATACGTCTGGAGATCCTTTACGAGCGCCTCCGATGGCGCAATACCGGGTTTTAAGATCACAAAGGCCTTGACGATCATACCCCGGATATCATCCGGTGAAGCCACAACGGCTGCCTCCTGCACGGCGGAGTGCTCGATGAGTGCACTCTCCACCTCGAACGGCCCGATCCGGTAGCCGGATGCTTTGATCACGTCATCGTCACGGCCGATGAACCAGAAGTACCCATCCTCGTCCTTGTAGGCCTTGTCTCCGGTGTAATACCAGCCGTCGACAAATGATTTTTTGTTTTCTTCAGGGTTGTCGAGGTATTCCACGAACATCCCGACCGGCCGTGGCTCGATTTTGATCGCGATCCTGCCCTCTTCGTGGACGCCGACCGGCTTCCCGTTTTCATCGTGAAGATCGATAACCCAGCCGGGCGCGGGTTTACCCATCGACCCGAACCGTGCTTCCATGCAGGGGAATGTTCCGATGCAGAGCACGGTCTCAGTCTGGCCGTACCCTTCATAAATAGTCAGGCCTGTCGTCTCCTTCCAGGCTTTTATGACCTCGGGATTGAGCGGCTCGCCAGCGCTCACGCAGTGCCGGAGCTCGGTGAAGTCGAACTTGTCGAGATCGGCAAGGATCAGCATCCGGTAGATGGTGGGCGGGCAGCAGAATGTCGAGATTCCGTATTTCTCAATAAGTGGAAGGAGTTCGGTCGCGTTGAACCGGCCCCTGACATCGTAGACAAGGATCGCCGCCCCCTCGAGCCAGGGCCCGTACAGTTTCCCCCACGCGCTCTTTCCCCATCCAGTGTCCGAGAACGTGAAGTGGAGGTCATTGGAGTGGACATCGTGCCAGAACCGGGAGGTGACGATATGGCCGAGCGCATAGCTCTGGCTGTGCAGAACCATCTTTGCTTCGCCGGTGGTTCCCGATGTAAAGAAGATCAGCATCGGGTCGGTGGCTTTTGTCTTTTTCATCCCGGGGAGATTGACCAGTTTTGCCGATACCGGCGCTGGGTAATCGAGTTCGACCGGGTAACTGATCCAGTGCTCCCGTTTGCCGTCCACCAAAAACCGGCAGGTCAGGGACGGGCACTCGGCTGCGATAGAATCGATCTTGTCAGCATGTTCTTCTGAGGTGATCACCATCTTGATCTCTGCGGCGTTGATCCGGTATTTCAGGTCGTGCGGTGTGAGCATGGTCGGGGCCGGGCAGTAGACGGCGCCACGCTTGATAAGGGCAATCGTGCATATCCACCATTCGGGAACCCGGGGGAGCATGATGAGGACCCGGTCGCCCTTGTTCAGCCCGTACTTGATGAGCATGTTCACGACCTGGTTCGAGCTCCGCATCAGGTCCCAGAACGTGAACTTCTTCTCGACACCCTTCTGGTTGGTCCAGATCATCGCAAGCTTGTTCCGGTCTTTATGTGCCCATGCATCGATCACATCAAACCCGAAATTGAAGTATTCGGGGATGTCCATGTGGAAGTCCCGGTAGGTCGCATCGTAATCGGTCATATTGTGTTCCGGGATGCCGGTCGCAGGTGCCGTGCAGGCAAGTGTCGATGCACAGGTCGTCAGGTGGCTGGCACAGGCCTCCGCGATCCAGTCGGAACGCGAGATCTTCTTGCGCTCGCAGGCTTTGTCGATATTTTCCGTTAATGTATCGTCCATGGATACCGAATACCGCACCATGCCTGAATTGTTTGATGGTGCACTTTATCAGTATTTTGCTTTTTACTGCACCAAAAACGTTCCTTTACGGGAAAACTAATTTCGGGCGCTCACCGTTCTATGCATTGGAATGTACCAGAACGAAAGGCATCTCATTCCCTGATATTATTGACCCTGCCCCGAAAAACCGGGAACCTGCAATTGATCAGCAACGGTTGGAAGGCAAAACCAGGAGAGGTATGACATTTCCTGTCTGGTGCACCAGACCGCACAATATAGGTTCCCTGTGGTGCAAAACTCCCGGGTTCCTGACCGACCCGGTACTTCTCGCGCTCAAATGCCCGGTATGTCGGAAAATTTTTGGCGCAAAAGTTCCCGGGTCGGAAAAATTCCCGGCAGATCGCTGAAAACCCGGAAAAACACCCATGCATTTCACATTATATTGACGGAGTGCAGGAACCTCCGCTAGTTTCTGCACGACCGATCGAACCGGGCCCGCACGCGTTGAAATGCCGGCAACCCAAAATTTTTCGGCGTGAAAGTTGGAAAAAAGGGTATGAGTATGGCAGGCGATTCGCCTCTCCGTCGTAAATCTACTTGAACTGGATCTTTTGACATCTGTTTTTTCAGGAATTTTTTCCGGTTCGAAATTTTAAAAACCCGATTTTTTTTCGGTTGAAAAGTTTTCGGCCTGGTTTTTTTTACGATCAAAACTTTTTCCCGCACAAAAATTACGGGCGAAAACATTTCGGGCCGGAAAAAGGATCGTGGTTCACAAACCCGGTCCGTTCCTGCACCAGTAAGAAGCCGGAAAAAAGAAAACGTTACTTGAATTCCCGGAACTTCCGCAGTTCCTTCTCGCGGAGCTCGGCCCTCCGGATCTTCCCGGAATGGGTTTTTGGGAGTTCATTTACAAACTCGATCGCACGCGGGTACTTGTACGGCGCCGTGGTGCGTTTCACAAACGACTTGATCTCCTTGACGAGTGCCTCGGATGGCGTATAATCCTTGTTGAGGACTACGAACGCTTTTACGATCAGGCCCCGGATCCGGTCCGGTGCGCCGACTACCGCCGCTTCCTGCACGGCCGGGTGTTCAATGAGCGCGCTCTCCACTTCAAACGGCCCGATACGGTAGCCGGACGATTTGATCACATCGTCGTCCCTGCCGATAAACCAGAAGAAACCCTCTTCATCCTTATATGCCTTGTCGCCCGTGTAGTACCAGCCGTTCACAAACGACTTTGCGTTCTCCTCAGGGTTATCGACGTATTCCACAATAAGACCGGGTGGCGGGGGGGTACAGGAGATCGCGATGCGTCCTTCCTCGCGGACGCCGACCGGTTTCCCGTTGTCATCGTGGAGTTCCACATTCCAGCAGGGTGAGGGTTTGCCCATCGAACCGGGCCGGGCCTCAAGGCACGGGAACGACGCCACGCAGCAGCAGGTTTCGCTCTGGCCGTACCCCTCGCGGATCGCAAGACCCGTCCCCTCTTTCCAGACCCGGATGACCTCGGGGTTGAGCGGCTCGCCGGCGCTCGTGCAGTGGCGCAGGGACGAGAGATCGAACCTGCCGAGATCGGCAAGGATCAGCATCCGGTAGATCGTGGGCGGGCAGCAGAAGGTAGTCACCTGGTATTTTTCCAGGAGTGGAAGTAATTCTGTCGCATTAAACTTCCCGTTGAAGTTATAGACAAAGAGGCAGGTGCCCTCAATCCACTGGCCAAAGATTTTCCCCCACCCGCACTTGGCCCAGCCGGTATCGGTGACCGTAAAGTGCAGGTCGTTTGAACGGAGATCCTGCCAGTACCGGGCCGTCACGATCTGGCCCAGCGGGTGGCCGTGGTTGTGGAGCACCATTTTTGGATCAGCCGCAGTGCCAGAGGTAAAGTATATCAGCATCGGGTCGGTGCTTTTCGTTTTCTGCTCATCAGGGATACTCACTGACCGGTGGGAGACCGGGGCAGGATAGAGCAGTTCGTACGGCCAGCTGGCCCAGCCGTCGAGCTCCCCGTCCACCAAAAACCGGCAGGTCAGGGTGGGGCACTCGCTGCAGATCTCCTCGATCTTGGAGGAGTTTTCAAGATTGGTAATGACCATCTTGAATCCTCCCTTGTTCACCCGGTATTTTATGTCACGTGGGGTTAGCATGGTCGGGCAGGGGCAGAAGACCGCACCGAGCTTGATAAGGCCCACAACAAAAATCCACCACTCGGGGACCCGGGGGAGCATGATGAAGATCCGGTCGCCCTTGTTGATCCCGTATTTCAACAGGACGTTTGCCGCCTGGTTGGAGAGGTTGGACATATCGAGGAAACTAAACTTCTTTTCCTCGCCCTGCTGGTTGGTCCAGATCATGGCAAGCTTGTTCCGGTCCTTTCTTGCCCAGGCATCGACGACATCGTACCCGAAGTTGAAATATTCGGGAACCTCTATGGCAAATGTCGCCTTTGTCTTCTCGTAGTCCTCCATGTTATACCGTTCTTCGCCAATGTCTTCTCCCATAGAATCAGCCGGAGTATTGATGGTATTTCCATTTCAATCTGTCTTTTGGCCGGGACACGCGGTCTTGTGACCGGATCCTGGTTGTTCCCACAGGATCCAGTTCCCCGTCAGAGGATACGGATCGGGACATAAAGATTCTCCATTAGTATTATGATTCGATACACTGCATAGTATAGAGATGGCTGATAAACGGTACGATTCATTGAAAATTGAGAATGTCGTGGCTTCCGGAGTCATCGCCGAGTCCATTGATCTTAACATGGTATCCAGCAAGATCAAAAGCTGCGAGCTCAACACGAAAAGGTTCCCCGGTGCGGTCTACCGTATCGAGAAACCAAAGATTGCATCCCTGATCTTTTCCTCGGGAAAAGTAGTGCTCACTGGTATCCGTGACGACAAGGCATTAAAAGAAGGGCTTGCGATCATTATCAAGTCCCTCAAGGAAGCCGGTGTCGACACGCTCGACGTTCCCCGGGTTGCGGTCACCAATATCGTCTGTTCCTACGATATCGGCAAGTATATCAACCTCAACAAGGTCGTTGTTACGCTCAATCTGGAAAACATCGAGTACGAACCCGAGCAGTTCCCGGGCCTCGTGTACCGTATCAAGGATCCAAAAATTGTCGCACTCCTTTTCTCTTCCGGGAAGATCATCCTGACCGGCGGAAAAAATCTCGAAGATATCAAAAAAGGCCTTGATTTCCTCGAACAGAAACTCGAAAGCATCATGTAATACGGGTGCCGGCATCGTACCTGCACCACGATCTTTTTTTACCTTATCATCAGGGAAAAATCATTTATCATCAGGCATTCGATCCCCTGCTGGTGCTTCTCTATCCTGCACGTTCCTAAAAAGGCGCTCCATTGCAGATCCTTTTGGGATTTTTCGTGAATGACTAAAAAAGTAAATTTACACCCAGTAGCGGTGCGTCTGGATGAAGTTCCGCTCTGCCTTGAGGATCTCGCGGTAGAATGCATCGCCATCTGCGAGCGTGGCAAGGATCCGGGACGCGTTTTCGGGCCCTACCCCGCGTGCCGAGAGTGCTATCACTGCTTTTTTCCCGCTCGAAAGGACGATGTTTGCATTCCGGAGCAAACGTTGCTCGACCGCCCTTTCTTCCGAAGTTTTCTTTGTCTTTGAGACCATCGCATACGTCTCGGCCTCATAGGGCTTGATTGCGGCGATCAGCCGGGCGCCGCATTTCGGGCACTGGGGCTGGTCCGGGACCCGGGAGACAACCGTGCGGCTCTTCCAGTCCCGGCAGTTCATGCAGGCAAGCACGACTTCGTCCTGTTCGAGCCGGCGTTTCAGGGTCGAGAGCACGGCCTGGTCTGCGGTCGGCGGCGGGATCTGGTCGCGGGACGAGAGGATGCCGTCAGCCCCGATGATCGAATGGGGGCCGATGGCGACCTCGATGGTGCCCTCCTTAATCATGCCAACCACCTGCGCTGCGGCTTCCACGTCCATGTAACTGGACAACAACTCGCGGTACGCTTCCTGCTGGACAACGGTATTGTCGAAATAGTCGAGCAGGCGCTGGATGCTGATCTTTTCGTAGTCCGCATCCGGATCGATTGCGCCGAACTTCTTTGCGATCTGCACCAGTTTCCACTTGAAGAGCGCCGTGCGCTTGAGGGCGAGCTTGAGGATACCGGGCATATGGGCGGGTTCAATGGACAGGAGAAAATCCCGGACATCGGCGGCGCGGATTGCGGAAGGCAGGCGCAGCAGGATCCGGTACGCGTCCAGTTCGATCCCGACCGTGGTCCCGTACCGTGCGGAGATCAGAATCGAGAGCACCCGGCCGAGCGCCTCATTTGCCTTGTGGCCGGCGCAGACATTGCAGACTACGCCATCATCGATGTTCTCGAAGGTGATGAGCCAGTCGGTCGGGATCCTGCACCGGTTCTTCTCCATCTCTGAAAGGATGTGGGCAGCAAACGCGATGCTCTCTTTTTCTTTTGTGTATTCCCCCGTAGTGCGCTCGCGCCGGATCGCCCCGACCTCGCGGGCGACTGCAAACGGGACCGGTATCTGCTCGCCTTCCCATGACGGCAGTTCGCCGATCGCCTTTTTTGCCGGTTCAACGGTGAGCCGGCCATCGTTCATCTCCAGCACCCGCCAGAGCTGGCCCTTGGTGATGAAGACCGCACCGGTGTGCACCCAGCCGACCACGAACGATTCATCCAGCGTGCCCACGGTCCGGCGCGAGACCATGTCGAATATGGGGATCTTGCGCTCGTCGTGGATCATCGAGAGGTTGCCCGAGAGGTAGCGCCGGGCCCGGGCGGTTGTCACGATCCGGCTGCCATCGATCCGGATAAGCCGGTGCTCTTCGAGCTGGGTGCAGACCTCGTCAAGGAGCGTGCTGCACCCGGCAAAGATCGCGGTCCGCTCCACGATATTCCGGATCCGGGAGCGTTCGATCTCGCCGTACTCCACGGCAATCGCGGCGATCTGGTTGGCGAGCACGTCACCGGCATTCGTATCGGGAACCACCGGCTCGATCTCGTTTGCTTTTGCCCGCCGGGCGATGACGAGCGATTCCAGGAGATCGTCAAATCCTGTCGCAAGGATCGTGCCGCGCGAGATGGTGTTGAGCTGGTGGCCGGCCCGGCCGACCCTCTGGACGAGCCGGGCGACTTCCCTCGGGGAGCCGAACTGGATCACGTGGTCGACCCGGCCGATATCGATCCCGAGTTCCATGGACGAGGTACAGATGAGGGTGCGGATCTCGCCTCTCTTAAACCGCTCCTCGGCATCGATACGGATCTCTTTTGAGAGCGAGCCGTGGTGCACCTCCACGTCGCCCCGGGAGTACAGGGCATGGCCGAGCGCCTCGGCGGTCACCCGGGTGTTGACAAAGACGAGTGTCGAACCTTCATGCCCGAGCAGCCGGTCGAGCGCCTGCACCTGGTGCTTGAAATTGTCACCGACAAAACTGACGGTGATCTCCAGCTGTTTTGCAACCGGCACCTGAACGATCTCACAGGGCCGCTCCCCGCAGAGGAACCGGCCGATGGTCTCCGGGTTCCCGACTGTCGCAGAGAGTCCGATGCGCTGGAACTCCCCGGCATACTCCGCAAGGCGTTCGAGCGCGACTGTGAGCTGCGCCCCCCGCTTGCTCCCGGCCATCTCGTGGATCTCATCAATGATCACGAACTGCACGTTCTCAAGGTGCTTACGGAGGCGCTTTCCCATGAAGAGTGCCTGGAGCGTCTCCGGGGTCGTGATGAGCAGGTCGGGAGGCGAAAGCGCCTGCTTCCTCCGCTCGCCAAGAGGGGTGTCCCCGTGACGGACGCCAACCGTGAGGCCCAGTTCGTGGCACCACCATTCCATCCGCGCGAGAATATCCCGGTTGAGGGAACGCAGGGGCGTGACATAGATTGCCTTAAACCCTCCACCCGCCGGCATTTTGAGGAGTGCATCAAAGACCGGGAACATCGCGCTCTCGGTCTTGCCGGTGCCGGTGGGGGCGATTAAGATGAGATTTTTCTTTCTTAAGACAAGGGGGATCGCCTGCTCCTGTGCCGGGGAGAGCCGGGTAAAGCCCCGTTTCCTGATGCACTCGCGGACTTTTGCATCGAGCAGCTCAAGGACCATGATCAATCACGCCCTTCATCGTCATTCTTGTCAAGCAGCATCTTTAAGCGGCCGATGTAGGTACCATCCGCAAGAATGATCTCAGCGTCATCCTGTTTCATGCACCGTGAGATGGGCGAGAACGGGTCCCGGGCAATCTTGATGATGTCGTAGCCGGCGATCTCGTTGAACGCGGGCACAAAGAGGGCCCGGGCGGGAGTCGGGCTGACGCTGTCCGGCATTTTGAGGCCGAGCGCTTCGGTGTCGATTCCTGCCCGCAGGTATGCCGGCGCCTGGAGGGAGCAGCCCACCTCGTCATGCAGGCTGACCTGCGGGTGGTGGTGGCCAGTGACAATGAGGTGGCCGCCAAGGCCTGGCGCCGGGTACGTGTGGCCGTGGAGGTATGCGACGCCATCGATGACTGCACCTTCCTTTGGCTGGAGTTCGCCCGGTTCGAGAAACCGCTCGATGCCGATGTCATGGTTCCCCGGGAAGACAAGGATCGGGATGCGGCGCCGGATCGTATCGAGGATTCCCGGGATCTCTACCCACTCCTGCCGGGTGAGCGAGGGGATGTTATGCTTGACGTCCCCAAGAAGGATGAGCCGGTCCGGCTGTGTTGCATCAACCGTCTGCATGAGCCGGGCAAGGCGCTCGGTACTGTGGCTTTTAAAGTGCATGCCGTGTGCAGCGAGATCGGCCTCGATCCCGAAGTGGAGGTCGGCGACGATGAGCAGACGCTCGGTGTTCTCGATCACGAGCGCCGGGCCGTCTTTAATAAATTCCATTTTCATAACGGTTTGACGTATCCTTTCTGGGGCTGGTAGCAGTCGTCGTTTGCGACCAGCGTCCGGATTGCGGCGAGCACTGCGTCGCCGGAATAGCCATTTGTTCCTGCTGCTGCAATGACATCTTCAACGGCAACCCCCCGGGGGCCGCTTTTTTCCCTGATGATCTCCATGATGATCGCGCTGATATCGGCCTCTGCTGCAGGGGGTGCCACCGGGGCGGTGCTGACACCGGCAAGTGCACCCTCAACCATCGTCACCATCTCGCGGAGCCGCTCCCAGCTGATCTCATAATGCCGGACGACACTGCATATCCGGGTATCCCCGGTGCTCCCTTCGAGCGCGGCAAGCAGCAGTTCGAGCCGGGCGATGGTCATATCAGCGGTCACCATGATCCAGCGGTCGCGGACGGCCCGGTCGATAACCTGTATATACTCGGGCCGGACCGAGACTGCATCGCCGCCGTTCCTGTGGTACAACTGGGCGGTACCGGTGACTGCGATAAAGGATGGCACCGGGATTGCACGGATCTGCTCCGTGATCGCGGCCCGCCTCCCGCCCGAGACAATGTCAAACGCCCCGGTCGGGTCGGCGAGCCGGCAGTGCAGCACATCGGTGATTTCCATGACTTCGGTGAGCGCCCCACAGAGGTACAGCGACCGGCACCACGCCCCGCCCGGGGTCACGACCCATGCAGGGCTTCCTGCTTCATCAGCCGGCACTGAAAGTGTCGAGCCGGAAAAATCTCCGGCAAATACCCGTGCTGCACCTTCCATGATTGTGAGTAGTACTTGCAAAAGAGAGATATTCAAGGTATAGGCATTGATAAAAAGGGTGGGATTTTTGGGGTACGCAAATGTGATGTCGCAGGAATTTTAAACGAGGAACGCCTCAAAAAGAATTGCATTATAGATTTTTTTAGTGTCGGTTTCAGCCCCGATGAATTTGTTTAAGCAGCACTACTTTTTTGCGCTCATCTATAGATGATCTGGGATATTCTGGTGTGTCGGATCGAGGGCTGATGCATTGGCAAAAGCCGCTGCTGCATCTGCAGTCCTGTTTAATCCCTGAAGCGCGTGTGCCTTGTTGTACCATGCAATGGACCGCAGGGTTGTGAGGTTTCCGGGCGTGTTAATTGCGACATCTGCGGCGGCAATCGCATCATCATAATGGCCCAGTGCTACAAGGATCCCCGCCCGGTTTGACTGGATCAGGGGAGTGAGCGAGCTGACATTTTGTTCGAGTGCAAGATTGGCATCATCGAGCGCAGCTTGATAATTTCCGGCATAAGCGAGATCAACGCTCGTACAATAATACGCACCCGCCGTGGTAAAGGGATCCTTGGCATTCGCAGCCGTCGCCGGGGCAAGAGGTCCCTGCCGCAGGATAACAACACCGGCAACGATTACAATGCAGATGACAAGCACGATGCCGATTGCAATAACCGTTTTTCGCGAGACCTTCTTTTTCTCCGGCTGATTTTTCCGGCTTTTGCCGCTGGTCTGACTCATCTGTTAAAAAAAGGAGAGTTGGATGATTAATACTTCCGTTTCGCCGCAAGAGCGAGTGCCGCGATGCCAAGGCCGATGAGGGCTGTTCCAGCCGGCAGCGGGGAATAGGTGGTCTTTTTCGCGATAACTGTTGCCGTCGGCTGCGCGGTTGCCTGCTGCGTCAGGGTCATTGGTTGCGTCGTTATGGCTGTCGCCCCAGTCGGTGCCGTCAGGGAGGGCACGATGGTCGTAGTGGTGGCAGACGCATCGGGGATGAAGGTGACGGTCTTGTCCCCGCTTGTTACCGTTCCGAAAGCCGCATTGCCGCTGTAACTGCTGCTCATCTGATTGAGGTTCTGCGTGACCACAAATGTGTAGGTTCCGGTCTGGTACGCGTTGCTGCCATCAGTACTTTTAGCGTTCCGGTCCCATGCAGGGCCGTTAATCCAGGTGTATGGCGAGGACTTGATCACCGGTGCACTGTCAAACTTGATGATCTGGGTGGTCGATGCTCCCAGGTTCCCGGTATAGATCTGGGGGATATTCGCTCCGGAGGGTGACGTGAGTGTTACGGTAAAGAAACTGTCTGAAGGGTTATAATTGGGACGTTCTGTATAGTTAAGCGCCATGTACAGGTTCGTATCGATCCTGTAGGTAATATTCGTGGACATCGGGACTGACTGACCGGTGATATCAGTATTGGTATCCACATCCCAGACTGAGAGGTTGATCTGGGGATTGTACAGGACAAAGGCCGGGACATCGGGTTTTGTGTCGTGCGTGTACCAGGTGCCGGTGTATCCGGTGAAAATAGCGGGGTCTATGTAAAACGACGTTACATCCCCGGAAATTGTTACGGTCTTTGACGGATCGCCGCTCCGGTCCGCACCCTCGGGCCACCATGCGATAACAGTGTGTCCGTTCACGCAGGCGGTGAGATCTAGGTTGCGCTCACCGATAAAGACCGGTGCACTATTAACGACCTTTGTCAGGCTTGCCGTGGCCGGGACGAGAATAATGCACATGAGAAGGAGAAAAATAAGGGGAATTCGACTCGGTATCATGAAAAGTAATTTCAAAACTCTTATGATAAAGATTATTACATTGTATTGATAGCCAAAGGACATTTTTCGGGCCGGATCTGATCGTACCCGGATGCACCAGACACTTTGTGCAGGAAAAACAACATAGTCCAAAGACAATCTAGTCAGTACACAGCAGGATGATTGAGCATGGACGAGACTCACACCATCTGGATAGAGAAATACCGGCCGGCACGACTGGCAGATATTGTCGGGCAGGACGAGATAATCGAGCGGCTCTCTTCCTACGTAAAGTCCGGCAACCTCCCGCACCTCCTTTTTACCGGGAGTGCCGGCGTGGGAAAGACCACGGCAGCCGTCACTCTCGCGCGGGAGTTCTTTGGCGCATCGTGGCAGATGAACTTCCGCGAGCTCAATGCGTCTGACGAACGCGGGATTGACGTGGTGCGCAACCAGATCAAGCAGTTCGCCCGAACGACACCGCTCGGGGATGCAACCTTCAAGATCCTGTTCCTGGACGAGGCCGATGCGCTCACGACCGACGCGCAGGCCGCGCTGCGCAGGACCATGGAGAGCTACGCGAAGACCTGCCGTTTCATCCTCTCGTGCAACTACTCTTCGAAGATCATCGACCCGATCCAGAGCCGGTGTGCGATCTACCGGTTCCGGCCGCTCGCACCTGAAGCAGTAAAAGAGGAGATTGGTCGGATCGCGGCAAAGGAGGGCCTCAAAGTTACGCCCGGTGCGATGGATGCGATGGTCTATATCGCGCAGGGTGACATGCGCAAGGCCATAAACGCCCTGCAGGGTGCCGCGATCATCAGTACCACCATCGAGGCCCCGATGGTCTATGCCATCACCTCCAATGCCAGGCCGGATGAGATCGAGGAACTCCTCCGCCTGGCCCTTGCCGGGGAATTTGACAGCGCCGAATCCCTGCTGATGCAGCTGCTCCACGAGCGGGGGATTGCCCCGAATGAACTGATCAACCAGTGTTACCGGGCGCTCGTGAAACGCACGATGGACCGGGCACTCAAGGTGGAACTGATCGACGCCCTCGGAGAGACCGATTTCCGGCTCTCCGAAGGAGCTGGTGGCGACATCCAGATGGAGGCGCTGATCGCCCGGTTCGTGCTTGCCAGCACAAAGAAGCGGTGAGGGGGAACGATGGACAAGGCACCAGAACTGCACCAGGGAGACCGGGCTGATGACTGGGGACGGTTCCTCAAAAGCCGGTACAAAAAGGAGCTCGGCGAGATCTCGCGCCTCTTCCCGCACAAGCGCTCGCTGGTTATCGATTACCGGCAGATCGAGCGGTTCGGGAAAACGGGTATCACCCTCGCTGATGAACTCGTGGAGAACCCTGGTAAGGTGCTTGAAGATGTCTGGGACTCGATCAAAAACGACCAGCTGATCCGTACGAAGGATGGCAAAGAGCCAAAAGGTCTCAATATCCGGTTCACGAACCTCCCCAAGAAGACCGCAATCCGGGAAATCCGTTCCGATGACATCAACAAATTTATTTCGGTTGAGGGTATCCTGCGGAAGACTACCGAGGTTCGCCCCAGGATCGTCGAAGCGGTCTTCAAGTGCCCGGCCGGTCACTTCACCAAAAAAACCCAGAAATACGGCAAGTTTATCGAACCGGATGGCTGCGCAACAGATGGCTGTACGTTCAAGAAACTGGAACTGATCCCCAAACGCTCCACGTTTGTCGACTCCCAGAAACTCCGGGTGCAGGAATCCCCCGAGGGTCTGCGGGGCGGCGAACAGCCGCAGACGCTTGATGTTGATGTGACCGACGACCTCTCGGGTATGGTCGCGCCGGGTGACCGTGTCGTGATCAACGGCATCCTCCGCTCGATGCAGCGGGTTGTCAAGGGGGAGAAACACACGGTCTTCGATATCTTCCTCGAATGCAACTCGATCGAGATCGCGGAAAAAGAGTTTGAGGAGGTCGAGATCGATGAAAAGGCGGAGGACGAGATTAAAAAACTGTCCTGCGATCCGATGATCTACCGGATGGTCACCCACTCGATCGCCCCCACGATCTACGGGAACGAGGATGTCAAGGAGGCGATCACCCTCCAGCTCTTCGGCGGGATTGCAAAGGAGATGCCGGACGGGACCCACCTCAGGGGCGATATCCATGTGCTCCTTATTGGAGACCCGGGTATCGCAAAGAGCCAGCTGTTACGCTACGTCGTGAAGTGCTCGCCGCGTGCGATCTATACGAGCGGTCAGTCCTCAACATCTGCCGGTCTCACAGCAACGGCAGTCAAGGACGAGTTCGGGGAAGGGCGCTGGACACTTGAGGCAGGTGCGCTCGTACTCGCCGACATGGGTATCGCCGCCGTCGATGAGATGGACAAGATGCAGAAGGAAGACCGCTCCGCGCTCCACGAGGCGATGGAGCAGCAGTCCATCAGCGTTGCAAAGGCCGGCATCACCGCGACGCTCAAGTCCCGGTGTGCGCTTCTCGGGGCGGCGAACCCGAAGTACGGGCGGTTCGATATGTACGGCGACATCGCTGACCAGATCAACATGCCCCCCTCCCTCCTCTCCCGGTTCGATCTGATCTTTATCATGACCGACCAGCCGGAGCAGAAACGGGACCTGGCAATCGCCGAGCACATCCTCAAGGCGCACGGTGTCGGGGAGCTCATCGCCCAGCACAAGAAGACGCCGATACCCGGGGTCACGCAGGAGTTCATCGACCAGCAGCTCAAGCCGGTCATGCCGGATATTGATCCCGCATTTTTCCGGAAGTACGTCGCGTACTCCAAGCGCACCTGTTTTCCAATCCTCTCTGCGGAGGCAAAGGAGGCGATTGTCGGTTACTACCTCAAGCTCAGGGGGATCGCGGAGCCCAACAAGCCGGTCCCGGTAACGGCCCGGCAACTGGAAGCGCTCGTCCGGCTTGCAGAGGCGAGCGCCCGGATCCGGCTTTCGAACAAGATTGAAGTAACCGACGCGGAGCGCGTGATCCATATCGTGGATGCCTGCCTGCGCCAGATCGCCTATGATGCAAAGACCGGCAACTTCGATATCGACAAGGTGGCGACCGGTATATCAAAAGAGAAGCGCGATATCATCCGGGTGATCAAGGATGCGATCCGTGACATCGGCGGCGAGGGCCGGCGCGCTGCCATCGAGCAGGTAATCGAGTCAGTCTCCTCAAAGGGTTTTGCTCACGACAAGGTGCGGGAAGGTATTGACATGCTCCTGCGGCATGGCGAGGCAATGGAACCAAAGCAGGGGATTATCCAGCTGATCTAGATGGTGAAGGGGATGAGACAAGGACACAGCGATCGCGAACAGGCAGTTTTTGAGGCCGGGATCAAACTCGGGGCGCTCTACCACCAGTGGGTGGGAACACCGATCTCGCAGGAGTCGGCAGCAAGTGTGGAAGCAGCCATAGAGAAAGCCGTGATCCTCCAGCCTTTTGTCGAGAAGATTACGGTGAGGCTCGACCGTTCGGCAATGAAAAAGAATGTATTCGGGTACAGCGAACTCTCCGGTCTGATGTTTGATGTGGAGATCGTGACCCGGGTGGGATTCTCGTACTGCCGGGCCGCTCTTGCACTGGAGAATGGCTACCCGCTCATGAGGATTGTGGAGTGTCATGAGATCGCGCCTCTTCCCGATCACTGACGATCATATCCATTTCGATCCGGCGAACGGGCGCGGGGTCGAAGCGGCGAAGGATTTCCTGCACGCGGGCGGGACGCATATATTCCTGGTTTCGAAACCCTCGTGGTCGTTTGGGATCGCACCGGTTACCGGCGCCGATTACGCGAAGGTTTTTGACGAGACGCTCCGTGTTGCAGGAATGATACGGGAGACCGGCATCGTGGTCTTCCCGATCCTTGGCGTTCACCCGGCCGAGATCAGCCGGCTTGCCGAGCGCATGTCCCTCTCCGAAGCAGTTGACGTGATGAAAGGCGGGCTTGACTGCGCGGCAGGCTACGTCCAGGATGGCCGTGCCGTGGCGCTCAAGAGCGGGCGGCCGCATTACGAAGTACCTCCCGAGGTGTTTGCAGCCTCAAACGAGGTACTTTCCCACGCGCTCGAACTTGCTGCAGGATACCGGTGCGCCCTCCAGATCCACGCGGAGAGCGGGCCGTGTGCCGATGTCGTGGATATGGCAAATGCCGTGGGCATGCCGACAGGACGCGTGGTCAAGCACTACGGCTCACCCGAGACACCGCTCCACCCCTCGCTTGTCGCCCGGCACGAGGCGGTACCGGTCCTTGCGCGGGAACGCCGGCCGTTTACGATGGAGAGCGATTTCATGGACGAAAACTCGCGGCCCGGCGCTGTCACCGGCCCCAAATCAGTCCCGCGGATCACAAAAAAACTCCTTGAATCTGAGGTGATCACCGAGGAGGACTGCTGGCGTATCCACGGTGAGACCCCGGAAAAAGTCTACGGCGTCAGGATCACGCTGTAGAACCCTGTGTGTGACGTGGTCTTTGTTCCCATCTTTTATCTGGTGGCTCGGCAAAAGAGCTGATCAATGTATCTCAAAGTCCACCGATCGCCCGGGACGGGTGACGTGGTTGCGGTCTGCGACCGCGAACTGCTCAACACGACCATCACTGACGGTGATCTCAAGATAACCGTATCTGAATATTTCTACGGTGGCGCTCCCGTGGACGAGGCTGCAGTTACAGAAGCCCTGAGCAGGGGAGACAACGTCAATCTCATCGGTGAACGCTCTGTCGGAGTGGCAGTAAAACTGGGACTTATCTCCCGGGCTGACTGTATTATGATCGGCAGTGTGCCCCATGTCCAGATCTACAGGTTTTAAACCATGACAATTCAGGACCGGTTCTGCCCGAAATGCGGCAAACCATTGGAGACCGATGGGTTCTGCCCGAGCTGCCGGGCGGCAGATACCCCGTGGGCCGTATGCGACACGCGGGTGGCAAGCACCCACTGCCCCAGCTGCGGTGCGACAAAGCAGGTGAACACCTGGACGGATACCGACCGCGAACAGGCAGAGATTGCGCCTGACGTTGCACGGAGTGCGGTACACTTCCACCCCGATGTGAAGAAACGCTCGATTGCCGTGGAGGTGCGCGACATCAGTCCCAACCGGTCGAGAGCCTACCTCACGATCACCGGTACCCTGTATGGCCTATCCATGGAGAAGACCTGCATGGTCGAACTGGTCTGGCACAAGGAGCAGTGCGACCGGTGTAACCGGATCACCGGCAGTTATTACGAGGGGATCGTGCAGGTGCGTGCGGACGGACGCGACTTAAGCCCGTTTGAACTGGAGTCGGCGGCAGCCATTGCAACCCAGATCGAGGAATCCCTTATCGCCGGTGGTGAGCGGCTCTCGTTTATCTCTGATACGACGGTGAACCGGGACGGCCTTGATATCACGGTCGGCTCACAGCATATCGGCCTTATGATCGTGCAGGCAATAACGGCGCAGTTTGGCGGAAGGTACACAACCCACCCGAAACTTGTCGGGGAGAAAAACGGGCGGCAGCTCTTCCGCATCACGTATCTTGTCCGCCTGCCCCGGTACCAGCGGCACGACGTGGTGAAACTTGAACGGGTCTACGTGGAGGTGGAACAGGTGGACTCCCGGCATGTCCGGGTTTTTGACCTGTCAGAGGGCAGGAACCGTTCAATAAAAGAGGACGAGATCATCCGGAGAATCGGCAATGCGCGGAACGCGCAGCCGGCGCTTGTCGCGTACATTGCGGGCGGAATGATGGGGATTCTCGACCCGGAGACCGGTGTGACAAAAGAAGTGCAGAAAAAACCGTGGCACACCGTGAACGTCGGGGAGAACGTGCAGGTGCTCCGCGACGGGGACACCCTTGTCGTTATGAGGTAACGGTATTTTATGCGAGTGCGGGCAGTCAGGACGGATCAACTGGCAGCAGTCCGCGATGCAGACTGGGTCGATCCGGCCCGGCACCCCTACGTGGAAGGGGAGACTGCATGGGTACCGGTCAGGGATGGATTCTTGTTCGAGCGCGAGCTCCCTGACCGCTGTACCTATGGCGGTCGCGGCTTTTTCATGCTGGGCGATGTGGCGGTCATCCACGGGACCCGGGCCACTCAACAGGATGTAGACGAGATCGTCAGGTTCCGGCACCCGCGCGGCGTGCTCTGGATCGAAGCGCTCACTGATGTGACCCGCACTCCGGAAACAGAGTGCCTGTGGGGCGATGCCGGAGAGGTGTGCCACCGGGAGAGCGGGTATACATACCATCTCGATCCCCGGAAGGTGATGGCGCCTCCGGCAGGCTTCATCAGCCCCATCAGCACCTTCATCGTCGTGCTCTTACCGGCCCCGTTCGCTCCGATCAGGGTGACGATCTCGCCCTCGTTCACCTCGATCGTGATTCCCTTCAGGGCGCGTATCTTGCCATAGCTCGCTTCCAGCTTGTCCATCACCAGCATCTCATCTCGCCCCCTTTCCCAGGTAGGCCTCGATCACCAGGGGATCCTCCTGAACGAAAGCCGGTATGCCCTCGGAGATCTTAACCCCGTGGTCCAGCACCACCACGTGGTCGGAAATCTCCATCACCACATGCATGTCGTGTTCGATCAGGATGATCGTCCGCCTCATCTCCCTGATGCGGGAGATGAGGGAGATCACATCCTCGCTCTCCGAGGGTGTCATTCCGGCGGTCGGTTCGTCGAGCAGGAGGATCTTCGGGTCACTGGCCAGCGCCCGGGCAATTTCCACGCGCCGCTGGGCGCCGTACGCCAGGTTGTGGGCCATCTCGTTCTGCCGATCCAACAGACCGACAAATTCCAGCAACTCCTGGGCGCGCTCCTTCACCCGCTTTTGCTCGTCCCGGACCCACCGGCTGCCGAAAATGATGGGGAACAGGCTGGCGCGCGTCAGGCCGAACTCCCCGACGCTCACATTCTCGATCACGTTCATAGAGCCGAATAACCGGATATTCTGAAAGGTTCGGGCAATGCCCCTAAGCGCTACCTGATCGGGTCGCAGGCCCATGAGGTTGGCGCCCTGAAACAGGATCTCGCCGGCGGCGGCATGAACAGCCCCTGTGATCGAATTGAAAAAGGTGGTCTTACCGGCGCCATTGGGGCCGATGATGGAAACGATCTGTCCCTGCTGCACATCCAGGTCCAGTTTATTGACCGCCGTCAGGCCACCAAATTTGATCGTCACCTGGCGGGCTGATAAGACTGGCGCTGCCACGCCGCTCAACCCCCTATCTCGCTTCGCCTGCGGGCCAATCCCAGGAAGCCCTGCGGGCGGAAGAGCATTAGCAGAATCATCGTCAGGCCGAAGAGCACCATCCGGTATTGGTCGGCATTGCGCAGCAGTTCCGGCGCTAGGGTCAGGATCGCCGCCCCTAGGATGCTTCCGGGGATGCTGCCTATTCCGCCGAGGATCACCATGCACAGGATGGTGATAGACACCATGTAGGTGAAGTTATCCGGGTTGATATAGGTCTGGAAGTGGGCGTAATAGCACCCGGCTATGCCGGCAAAAAAAGCTCCGATTACGAACACGAGCACTTTCATCTCAGTAATATTAATCCCCATGGCCCTGGCAGCCGCCTCATCGTCCCTGATGGCAACCAGCGCCTGCCCGAGCCTTGAGTTCACGATGCGGTACACCACAAAGATCGTCAGGGCCAACAACACCAGCATGAGGTAATAGAATGTGATGTTGTCTCTCAAAACAAATCCAAAGATGTGCGGCTTGGGTATCCCCGGTATACCCATGGGTCCGTTGGTAAGGCCGCTCCAGTTCAAAAAGATCAGGCGGATCACCTCACCGAAGGCAATTGTCACAATGGCGAGGTAATCCCCTCTCAGCCTCAATGAAGGCATGCCCACAAGGAAACCACAAACAGCAGCAATGATGCCTG
>JBEKTA010000007.1:0-19149 GCA_049516515.1 Methanoregula sp.
TTCTGCTGTGCAACCGGCCCCTCGGGGCATCCTCGGCCTACGTGAAGGCACGGGGGCTGCTTGAAAAAGCCGTCGATCCCAATCTTGAAGAGAAGAAGGAATATTACCGCGAGATCCCGCCCCGGGTCGACGGGGTGCTGATGCTCCTGCCCGGTATCATCATCGGTGCATTCATCGCGGCCGTCCTCTCCGGCCAGTTCCATCTCTCGTGGGTGCCCGTCCTCTGGTCGACCGCATTCGGCGACAACGCCATAGTACGGCTCATCGCCGCGTTTGTCGGCGGTATCATCCTCGCGTTCGGGGCCCGGTGGGCAGGCGGGTGTACGAGCGGCCACGGCATCAGCGGTACGAGCCAGCTCTCGCTTGCAAGTATCGTATCCGCCGCCTGTTTTTTTATCGGGGGGATCGCCGCCGCATTCATGATATTCCATGTTGCAGGGGTGTGATGCGGCCATGCCTCTTCTGACCCGGCTGCACCAGAACGGGAAGGCCCAGATCGCAATCGGTCTTGGCATCGGCATCGCCTTTGGGTTCCTCCTCCAGAAGGGCGGTGTGACAGATTACAACGTGATCGTCGGTCAGCTGCTGCTTGAAAATTTTATCGTGATAAAAGTGATGCTCTCCGCGGTCATCGTCGCCATGATCGGCGTCCACCTGCTGGTTCATTTCGGGTACGCCGAGCTGAAGGTCTCCCCGGGGTCCCTCGGGTCGAACATGATCGGCGGGCTTATCTTCGGCGCCGGGTTTGCCCTGCTTGGGCTCTGCCCGGGGACGGTTGCAGGGGCGGCCGGCACCGGTGCGCTCGATGCGCTCTTTGGCGGGATCATTGGGATGCTTGTCGGTGCCGGGCTTTTCGCGGATCTCTACCCAAAAATAAAAACCCGTTTCCTTTCCCTTGCCCCGCTACCGGCCCAGACGCTCTACGGTTTTCTGCACCTGGACCGGTGGGTGATAATCGGCATTGCGGAGGTCGTTATGATTGGCATCCTGCTTCTGCTCGCATACCTCGGCTGGTGAACAGGCCCGGCATTTACGGGTGCGTACCGGGATATCCCCGGTTCATCCCCAAATCTTTGCCTTTTTTATGGTGGATTTCTGGTAATTCCCATAATACGTGAGGATGTCCGTGGTCGTCCTGTTGATGGTGCAGGTCGTTGTAACATCGGTGCCGGTCGAGATATCTGTCCACTGCGTTCCCGGCGCAAGGGCAATCGTCTGGTTATGGTACGTGAGATACATCGTGCCGTCAGAGGTAAACCCGTTCACCGTAAGGTTCCCTGTTGTGTGCGGCAGGGCATACGCCCCATCAAGCATCCCCGAACCCCCGGTGCCGTAGTCCCCCGACAGGGTAGTACTCTCCCCGCAGATGAGGAGAAGGGAGTCGTTTACCTCAAAGGGCACAAGTCCTTCGAGTCTCCCGGTGTCCGTTGCGAGGTGGTACGTGGAGAAGTTTATCGCTGCCGGGGGGCATGTTCCGCTCACCAGCATCCCGTTATCGTATATCTGGTGGTCGAGGAACGCATACTCGCCCGCCTGTGGCATTCCCACCGTCCGCTGCTGGGACTGGACACAGCCGGAAACTCCGATGAGAGCCAGTGCAATAACCATGACCCATACAAACGGTAGGATCGAGATGCTCTTCATATCCACACATTATACCGTATTCCACTTCTCTCTTTTGCGCTTTGGCAGGCGCACCGCCTTTGTCAAAACCTAAATCCCGACAAAACAGAAAGGATAACCGGATGATCCCGATTTCCGACAGCCTGCTCCTCATCGCACTCTACGCGCTCGCCAACATCGCCGTGTTCTGCCTGTATGGGTACGATAAGCACATGGCCCGCACAGGCGGGTGGCGGATCCCCGAGCGCGTCCTCCTTGTGGCTGCACTGATCGGCCCGTTTGGTGCGTACGGAGCGATGCGCCTATTCCGGCACAAGACGCAGAAGATCAAATTTTATCTCGTGCCGTTCTTCCTCATCCTGCATATCGCAGGAATCCTGTACATCGCGGCCCGCCTGTTCGGTATTATCTCCTAAAAGCGACCGGTGCCGGCAACCGGAACCCTGCATCTTTATTGCCGGGCCCGGTCATATTTTCCTAAATGCGAACCAATAGGCACCAGTATTTCCTTGACCTTGCACAGCGGTGCGCCAACCAGGGCACCTGCCTGCGGCGCAACTTCGGCGCGATCATCGTGGATGAATACAATACGATCGTGTCCACCGGCTACACCGGCGCCCCGCGCAAGCAGATGGACTGCACGGAACTCAACCGCTGCTGGAGAAAAGAGCACAATATCCCCTCGGGTTCCAACTATGAGCGGTGCCGGAGCGTGCATGCAGAGATGAACGCGATGCTTCAAGCAGGAAAACTTGCCCGGGGCTGCACCCTCTACCTTGCTGGGTTCGATGTCGCCACCGGGGAACTCACGCAGATTTGGCCGTGCTTTTTGTGTTCGAAGATGATCGTCAACAGCGGGATCACAAATGTCATCATGCGGACGACCCCGGACGAGTACAAGGAGATGGACCCTATGGTGCTTTACCAGATGCGGAGCCGGGAATCGCTCGGGGAAGATTCCCCGTCATAATCTCTCCTGCAACTACCGGCGCCGGCCCGGTATCTATTTCCCGATGGCATAGCGCAGGTTTATGATGACAGATTGGTGAGATCGACGCTCCACGCGGTCTCGTAGGGAACCGGGGAGGTTCCCTGGAACCTGAATTTGAGGGTCGATCCCTGACCGAGTTGATTGATGACACCTTCGGGAAGTGAGATCGTTCCTTTCTGGGTGACTTTGTGACCCGGTGCGATCTGGCTGAAAAAGATCGTCTGTCCGACATATGACTGGCCGATAGGGTCATTAAGTGAGGACATTGCCGAGAGGGTCATCGCCTGCTGCCCGGTATTGTCTATGGTAACCGTTACGATTATCGTGTGATTATCCTTTTTTTCGATGCTATTGATGGCGGCTGTAAATGCATATCCGTTATTCTCGAAATTCGCTTGCTGGTTGAGGTTCAGGTGTTGTTGCGCACCAGGGAGGGACGGGATCGCTGAGGTGCATCCTGCCACGATGATGAAGGCAATGATGGCCGACAGGAGAAAAAAAGTTCTCATGGTGAACACTGTTACATTGTATTATATAAAATTATAGAGGTGGTGGCGAGTGGCGGTGTCATACATGGGTCTCCTGGTCACGCCCACCCTTTTTACCCTGATCCAATAAGATCTGCCAGAGATCCGGATGCTATCAGGGACCGGGATCCCATAATCCTCTAGGTGACTGATGAGGGGGGCTTAAAACCCACAAAAACTATGCTTCCCCACACTCCATATTTTCCTGATAATGCCCCAAGAACCTATCCCCGTTGTCCTTGTTCACGGCTGGAAGAGCCATCCCGGCATCTGGAACCGACTCACCCCGCGCCTTAAACAGGAGGGAATCCCCTGCTGGAGCTTCGATTACACTTCCCTGAACGGTGCATCGATGGAAAAGATCGCCGGAGCCCTGCGGGACTACATCGCCACGCAACGGAAAGAACAGGCATATGCCGGAAGCATCGATGTGGTGTGCCACTCCATCGGCTCCTGCGTCACCCGCTACCTGCTTGAGGTGATGGACGGCAGCGCCCGGCACGAGCAGGTGCGCCAGCTTATCGCGATCGGCCCGCCCAACAATGGTTCTTCCCTTGCCGAACTCTTCTGCGATCCGGTGATAGGGCCGGGGATAACCGACAGGTTGTGCGGCACCTTTGTTCCCCAACATTTCGATCCGACATCCGATGTCATCGTCCAAGCATGCCGGCCGGGGAGCATGACAATGATCGCTCTGCGTGAAGCTGGCATCCGCCCCGATATTGCGTACCGGCTCCTCTGCGCGGAAAATACCACGTGTCTCCCCTCATTTTTTCCCTGTTTTGAAGGAAAGACCTGTGAATTGCAGCCAGACGGAAACTGGTACATGACGTATGCCGGTGACGGCATCGTGCCGCATTCAGACTCGGTCCTGCCCGGTGCGGCCATCGAGATCCTGCCTGTCGATCCCGCAGCTCTTGATGGCGATGCTGCCCAGTACTGTCATATCCGGCTGCCCCGGGCCCCCGAAGTTGTGGAACGGATTCTGGGTTACCTGCGCCAGGATCCCGCAAATCCGGGATAACGGGATGGTCCCGTACCTGGACTATTGATCGTGTGCAGGTATTTCCGGGACGCTTTGTTCAGGCAGCCCTTTTTGCCTCGTTGTAGAGTGACACGAGCGAGATGCTGATCAGGTTGAGCGTGGTTGCACCGTACCACAGGTATGCCTCCTGTTGCGTCAGCTGCATGATCCAACCTGACCAGAGCATGAGACAGATAATCGAAAAGGAGATCAGTGTATCCACCGCGAGAAAAAGCATCGGATGGTGCAGAAACCGTCCGATCTCGGCAAGCGTGCAATATTCCAGCCGGGTGGGAGTATGCAGAATATCACTTGCTGCACGGATAGCGTTCATGGTAAGATCGGTGGCTGCCCATAGTACTACAATCCACCCAAAACCTGCAATTATGGGATTTGATAGTGTTCCTGCCTTAATGGCGGCAAGACCAAAGAGCCCCTTGAAGATACAGAACGGGATGCCAATTGTCAGCGTGAGAAAAAACGGTCGGATAAAGAATTTCTGGATGCGATCCACTGGATGCATACCGGGGCAGGTTTCCCCACGATCCTGTTTCTGGATCTGTTTTGGTGGCATGAGTGTGACAATGGAATTGGCGGTATCTTTTTTATTGAGGATTCCATGACCGGTCTGGTTTCCGGTTTGGAGCCGGGTGGTGGCCCTATGATACTCTATTGAGCATTAGGACGGGGAAGAATATGAAGGATTTTGGTTATGGGGGATAGCGAACTGGTTACGCATGGCAATCCCGGTTCAATGGCTACAGCCGGGTACGGGCATGGTTTTATTATTCCGTAGCGATGAACGCTTGGCTATGTCACCAAGACGCGAACCGGTACCCACGCCCCACGACCACCAGATGCATGATCACGACTCCCATGAAAATGTGCTTGGAAGCCCGGATAAGACCCGTCATACCGAGCTCCACGATCACCACCCCGAATCTGGTCCTGCTGTACACCCCCCTCACCACCCTCAGAAAAAGGCCGCGCTTCCGCCCCGTCACAATCCTCACGCCGGGCCGGAGAACAAGTCCCTGAACCAGGATCATGGAACACATGAGGATCGGCCACGGCCCGGAAAGATTGCAAAGAAGGGCGACCCCGACAGATCCAAAAAAATAAACCGATAATCACAGGCCATTGTGATCACCCCTTACTGTTTTTTCTGCAATGAGGAATAGTTGTTGACTGATTACGATCCCTGCCTGTTACTGGTTACGGCAGAGTGCCGGAAATAGTCCTGCCCGAGCACGTGAATCGAAAAGAGGAGACTTACCGGAACCGTACTGCACAGAGCGCAGCCCCGACCGCGATTATTGCAAGGAGAGTGCCCACCGATGCCGTGGGGGTCGTGGCAGGTGCGGTGACCGGCAGGGTGCCTGTGGTCGTTTCTGGCAGGGAAGGAACCGGACTCTGTTCCGGCGTTGTGATGGTTGTGGGTATAATGATCGGCTTTGTCGGCCGGGCGGCCGCGGCCCCGATCGATATAGCACCTCCGGTCACGGTCGTATCCCCACGCTGCACGAGAAGCGTCTCGTTGTTTACCGATGTGGGGTTCTCGACCCTGACAGAATATGAAATCATGGCGGTGTTCATGGAAGTCCCGAATGCCACGACCGCCTGTCCTGACTCATCGGTTGTGACCAGCGCGTAATAACTTGTATTAGGCATGAGTGACGAGGAAGGCGCCACGTCATCAAGGATCGTACGTCCTCCCCCGTTGTAATACCGGTAGGAGCCGATCGTGTAGGGCCCGTTCTCCGGATCCTGCTCCACATTCCCTTGGTTGGGGACAACTATCGGTGGCTGATCTCCGGCCTCTCCCGATAGTGACCAGGTCCCAGGGAGCCAGACGTAATATGCCGTATTAGGTTTTCCTGTGATATCGATGGTGAACTGGTGACCCCTTACCAGTGTGCCCCCGATGCCTGAAGTGGTGGAGATCGCAAGTGCGGGCGCCGCAAGGAGGCAGATACAGCAGGCAGACAGGACAAGGATGAAAACAGCAGATTTTGCCGACATGCTATTACCCCGAGGTAAATTTTTTACGGTGAGATGACAGTCTACTCCGTGCGGGATAAACATATGCGTTGTGATTTTTTTAAAAAGGCTCTGTCCACCAGACAATTGATCGCAGGTTTTTCCTGCCGTACCAATATAATGATCTTTAAACATCCCCCGCTCCTATCCGGGATCATATGCATGCAATAGAGGTTTCACATCTGACCAAGAAGTTCGGCGCCCTGACCGCGTTAAATGATGTGAACTTCTCGGTAGATGTGGGAGAAACGTTTGGTTTTCTGGGCCCCAACGGCGCGGGGAAGACCACCACGATCAGGATCCTCACCGGTATTTCTTATCCTACCTCCGGGACAGCGACTATATTCGGCCACGATATCGGGCGCGACACGATTGCGGCGCGGCTGTCCATGGGGATTGTTTCCGAGACCTCAAATGTCTACGACGACCTGACCGCGTGGCAGAACATGATCTTTTCCGCAGAGCTTTATCATGTGAGCCGGGTCGAGCGGGAGAAAAAAGCGGCCGAATTGCTTACCACCTTTGACTTGTACGAGCGGCGCAACGACAAGGTGCATGGTTTTTCCAAAGGTATGAAACGGCGGCTGACGATAGCCATGGGGCTTGTCAACAGCCCGCGCCTTCTTTTCCTTGACGAACCGACATCAGGTCTTGACGTCCAGAGCAATCTCATTATCCGCAACGTGATCACGGGTCTTATCCATGAGGGGGTAACCGTATTTTTGACAACCCATAATATTGAGGAGGCAAACCTGATGTGCGACCGGGTGGCAATCGTGAACAGGGGGCATGTCGCCGCCATCGACGCCCCGGAACGGCTTAAAAAGACGATCCAGAGCGCGCAGTCAATTGTGGTCTCCTTTGACCATGGGTCTGTCGGACAACTCGAAGAGGTTCGCCACCTTCCGATGGTCAATGATGCCATAAAGGAAGGAGATAAGTTCCGGCTCTACACGGAAGATCCTGCAACAGTCATTGAATCGGTGATGGAGTACGCCCGCACAAAAAATCTCCGGGTGATCAGCATCTCCACCCTAGGACCAAGCCTTGAGGATGTATTCATAAAGTTGACCGGCCTGCAGAGAACTGGAGGGGCGATCCATGCAATCGACTGAAGAAGGGAAATCCAGCACATGGTTTGCGCGGTTCAGTCACGAGATCTCCGCTGCATGGGCAATCTCGCGCAAGGACATGATCACCTACTACATCAAACCCAACATCATCATGATGGGGATTCTCTTCCCGCTTTTTATGTTTCTTGCGTTTGCTATCGGGAAGAACGCCCCGCCCGGCACCCTGATCCCGGGCCTCATCGCGATCACGCTCCTCTTCTCGGCTTCCTCAATCGAGCCGGTCTCTATCCCCATCGAGCGGCGGGTAAAAACATTCGACCGGCTGCTCTCGGCACCAATTTCGCTTCATTCACTAGTTTTCGGCGAGAGTATCAGCGGTTTTCTCTATAGTCTCGGTATTGCGTGTCTCCCTCTCGTAGTTGGGGTCATAGTGTTTGCCACGCCGATTGAACATGCACCGGTTCTCATAATTGCAATGGCGCTGACCGCGTTCTGCTTTGCGACACTCGGAACCCTGTTTGCCGCGTACCCCACCGAGAACGTCGGGGAAGTGATGTCGATGCTCAACACGGTCCGGCTGCCGCTCATCTTTATCTCCGGTGTCTTTATCCCATTGTCGGCCATGCCGCAGATCGGCCAGGATATTGCACTGCTCTCCCCGCTGACGTATGGGAACGATATGATCGCGTACGCGTATACCGGCACGTCGCTCTTTTCTCCGCTGCTGGATATTGTGGCGCTGGTGATCTTTATTTTGATCTTCCAGTTCGCGGCTAACCGTCTCTATAAAAAATTCAATGAATAATCAGGACAGCTACAGAAATACAGAGAAGCCGGGTCAATTACACCCTGAAATTTTTATCGTTTTTCCGGGACCGCTGGCCTGATAGACAAATGTGTGATTTAAAAGCGGCGGGATATCTTGCATCATATGCATGCGACTGGTGATAAACAAAAATACATCCTGAAAATGGCAAATAACCCATATGGTCAAATATGGATGGGGGAGCACGAAAACCATGGAGGCTTCTCGATCAGGTATATGCCGGGATTGTAAACGTAAAAAAAGACAGGGGATGCCCTTACATCTTTGACTGGTCAAAGGTAATGTTTGCCCCGGCAGGGACATTCCGTTTCCGTCCCTTGGCATCCGGGAAGAAATCCTTGGATTTTTCCTTGTGGGATTTCCGGTCGGGATCATCCCGTTTTGCGGCTTCCTCTTCTGCATGAATGCCAAGGAAGCAGTCCACCGGGTTTTTCCCTCCCTGACAGAGATCATTCTTCTTGTCCTCGCATTCGTCGCATCCGGGAACATGAGATGGGAGAAGATGGGGGAAGTGGATCTGCCAGAGGTTGGAATCGATCTTCCCCTCTTCGAGGAATTTTTTTATATGTCGTGGCGTATACTTCATGGTTGGTACTTATTGTCTCAGGGGTATTTTATCAGTATCTCAAAAACCGGATGGCGGAATCCAGGTTTGTCAGTTACTATTGTCCGATTTTGCGGTACCGATTAGGGGAAGGTGAGGACACCCGGCTTTTTTGGTTTTTACCGGTTCCCGGTGCAGAAATTCAGAATATTTTCCCGGTGAGCCCGAATACCGAGAAATTCGCATGGGCCTGGGCGAGATCCCGTGCATTCTTCTCGATGACCGGCTGGTACTTGGTACGGTTCTTGAAGATCTTCTGCTGGATTGCATGCAGTTTTTCGATACCGATTAACAGCTCGCGTTCCACGGGCCGGATCTTTGGCTGGAACGTGTGGATCAGGCCTTGGACATCAGACGTGGAGACTCCTTTTTTCTCGTCAAAGACAAACCTGCTCTCCTGCTGCTTTCGCCAGTTCATCAGCTCCGTCGTCATTGCGGTATCAAAGCCCGGGATGCTCATGATCTTATACGGGGCGATGTCTGCTGCGGTCTCGATACCAAATGACCGGAGTGCGGCCTTCCGGTTCTCGCCCAGTTTCGGGGAGGTGCAGGCGTCGATAAAACAGTTCTCCCGGAATTTCTTTTCCTGACGCTCCCGTGACGTGTGCTGGAGAGTAACAAGCGCATTCTTGTATTCCCGCTCGATCGCCTCGTACCTGCCTTTGAGGGCCGTAAGTACCCCAAGCTGGGCGGTAAATTCCGCATCGCCGGCCTCGGCTTTCCATTTCTTCTCCCATAGCCGCCAGCTGTACCGGGCGTCTTCAAACTCTTTTTTCCGGCGTTTCCTCTCTGCCGTGTCCCGTCCTGGGTACATCAGGAGAAGACCGGCAAGCGCGGCCGTGATAAGGCCTGTAAAGTCTTTGGTACTAAACGATCCGGACCACAACCACAGCGTGAGACCGGCACTTATGACGAGAAGAAGGGCAGCAGCAGCCTGTCGTACCTTCCTGAACCTGAGTGCCTGTGCTATGTCCGGGGAGAGTGGGGCAGGCAGGCACCGGTATTTCCGTGGGTCAATCACGGGGATGGGCCCCGGCGGCTTAATCACCAGGACTTTCTGCCATTCTGCGGCGACATCGATCTTGGAAATGGTATCAGAACTCAAAAAGAGCAGGATGCCGGAACTATTCTCGAGAGTACACCACGGGCAGGTGGCAAGGCCGGTGTAATAGGTGTGCATGGATTCCGTAGGGCATTTTTTGAGCCGTTTTTCCAGCACATCGAGCACATTCCACCAGTCGTTTGCGCTCGGGCGCCCCAGGGACTGGATACCCGATTCAGTAAATGCCTGCTCAAAGAGGCTGGCGACCTCACTTGGCACAACGGAGAGCCCGACGGAATTTGGCGGTGGTGCCATCGCCTTGAGTGCGGCACTCCTCCCAAACGCAAACCGGTGCTCGGCTATCGCCCGTTCGATAGGCATATCATCGGTTCCCTTGTAGACTCCCGAGAAGGGATGCCTCCCCATGAAGAGCAGCAGAAAGATCAGGATGGCAAGCCCGAAGTTGTCATGATTCTGCGTGCGCAGCATCTTGAAGTCCTTGGACTTCTGGAGTTCGGGCGGCGTGAAATGGGCGACACCCACTTCGCAGTGGTAGATCGTGTCACGGGTCTGTACCTGGAACGAGTCGCAGTCGATCAGCCGTACGCATGCCTTTTTTGTGACGAGTATGTTTCCCTCGTTGACGTCCCCGACCACGTACCCGTACTTGTGGATGATGTAGAACGCAGCGGAGAGGTTTTTGGCGGTTCGTACAAGGAATTTCCAGTCAGCGTTCGGGAAGGACTCCTTCCGGTGCGAGGGCCCGTATACCTTATGGATCGGTTCGCAATCGGTGATCCTCGGCATAACAAACCCGCAGACAGGGCCATTCTTGCCAGCGTGGAGCAGGTCAAGCGGCCATGCGGCAAATTCCTTTAGGTCATCGTTGCAGCCGCTCACCATCAGCCGGAGTTTTTCCTGCCTTTCAGTAGTAAGCGGCTTGTGGTAGATCTTGGCAAGCACATCCATGCGATGGGGTGCAATCTCGTAGACGTCGCCTTCGCCGCCGCTCCCTACTTTTTTCCCGAGTAAAACGTGGTTCCCCCGGCTGTCAAAGAGGTTGTGGTGCGGCGGCTGGCTCATGTTTTTTCAGCTCACTGGCACATTTACGGCGAGGATCAGGGTCTTGTCGTCATCGCTTCGTGCATTCACATCGTCCCGGGAGAGCAGCGCGGTCAGGTGGGTGGTGAGGTCAGCAACCCCGTTGTCTGGTTTTTTCCTGAGCGCGGCAAACAGGGGCCGGAAGAACCCGTCGTGTACGGTCCGCGTGGAAAACGAGAGCACGAGGTTCTGGAGGCCATCGGTGAAAAGTGCGATCTCTTCAGGTGCGATCTTGTGACGTTCGATCTTTATGTGTGCGAGAAACGCGTCGTCGGAAACAAAATAGGTCGTGTTCGCGTATTCTCCCTGCTCCGGCCAGAAGATAGTGCGGTACCCGGCACCGTCGCCGGTCACGATGCAGCCATCACCAATCTGGAAATAGAGCGCCTGGTCGCCTGTGGCAACAACGCCGATCAGGGTGCAGGCGTAGTCTTTAATCCGCTTTCCTTCGCCCTCTGCCCGGGTGGCAATTGCCTCCCGGGACGCGGTGACCCACACCCTGATATCATCATCTGTGACGGACGAAATGGGGTCTCCCTCGCGGATCACGGAAAGGATCCGGAGGTACAGTGTTTCGCAGGCGATCTCCGCGCCCACGCCTCCGTGGGTTGTACTCCCTGCCCCATCGGCAGCCAGACCGATGAAAAAATCACGATCCGAGAACCGGAGTGCGCCCGTGCGGCAGTAATCCTGGCCCGGCTCGTTCCTGTCACTGTGCGATTTTCCCGTAACCGACAAAGAGAGGTGTTTCCAGGTCATATCTCACTCCACCCTGACGGTGGAGAGAGCAGGATCCTGTCCCCCGGGTTGCTGCGGGAGGCAGATTTCATGGAATTGGAGAGCCACTGGAAGAATTCGCGGAACCTGAGACCCTGGAGCTTGAGCGGCTGGCGTACCGTGATCTGCCGGAGAACTGACATGTCCGCGTTCTGGACGCCGACGGCAAAGAAGGCAAAGGATTTCGAACTCTCGCCTTCCCTGACTGCCATTGCCGCACACTGCCACTCGTCGGTTGGTGAACCATCGGTGATTAAAAAGATCCAAGGCCGGTAAAAGGAGATCCCGTTTACCCGGTACTCGTCTTTACGTTTCCTCACCAGATCGATTCCCTGGAGTATTGCCTCGCCAAGGGGAGTGTCGCCTTCGGCCTCAAGCGTTGGGTCGAGGAAGAAATCCGCGGTGTTAAACTCGGAAATGACCCTGACCGGGCCAAAGGAGACCAGCGCCACCTCGACCCGTTTTACCGCGAGCGAATCTCCTTGGAGTTCCTCATAAAATGATCGCAGGCCGGCATTGAGTTCTGCGATTGGCTTTCCCGCCATGGAACCGGATGTATCCAGCAGCAGGAGGCAGGGGCACCGGGGTTCGGGATTTTCTGCGAAGGTAACGGGCCCCAGCGGTTGCTGGTCAAACAGGGTGTCGTCGCTCATCTGGTGTCTCCAGTTTGTGTACTCATCATATCAACGATTAACTGTATATCTTTGTTGAGGCATTTTTGTATCCCGGGACCATTTGTATGAGCGTGAGTTGCCTTGCCTTATACTGCTGGATACGTTAAGAATCACTTCTTTATGGTGACTCGGGGGAATTTTCTCTTTTCACCTTGAACCGGGGTTCGGGATGACTACGAAAATTTTTGCAGTCAAATAAATCCATAAATATTCACGGGTCGCACCATGAACCAGAGAATTGTCTGGAGTGAACTAATATGAATTTCCCGCTTACGTTTATGGGCCTGGGTATCCTCTGCTTCGCCGCACTGGTTGTTGCCGGCTGTCTTGGCACCGGCCCGCAGACCTCTTCAGGACTGACGAACGTACCTTCGGAAACTCCCGTTGTGGAGGAGCACGTTATTTTCGGTGAGAGCCAGAACGGGACGACGGTGTATGTAAACCGGTCCGCAGAGATCACGCTCAAACTTAACGAGAATCCGACCACCGGCTACCGGTGGAACCTGACGGCAACCCCTGGCCTTGTGATCGCCAACGATACCTTCGTTCCTTCGGACACGACCGGCAAACTGGTGGGATCGGGTGGCACCCGTATCTGGGAGATGAACGCAGCAGGTACCGGCCCGCAGACAATCAACGCGGTGTACATGCGATCATGGGAACCGGTCACCGGGAATGAAACTACATTTTCAATGACGGTGATCGTGCAGTAAGCATGGTTTCTGGCACCTGACATTTCATTACCTGATCATCACCCCCTTTTTCTGCAGGTGTCTTGGATAATTTCTCTCTCGCCTTTGAATCATTCCCCATGATACTATTCTGTACATTAGCGACCGTCAAAGGGAAAAGCACGGTCTTTGAGCGGGAAACTCTTAATCGATTTTTCAGAAATAAAAAAAGAATTGCCGGTATTTTCAAATGCACGTCTTGGGGAAATTTACTGATATGACAGTCCAAAGAAAGGGACCGGTCAACGTTTCCTGTACACGGCAATACCAGCGATAACTCCGCAGCCGATGAGTGCAGAGAACATGTCATATCCCGGTGACTTTTTTGTCGTGGTGGCTACCACAGCGTTTTGCTTGGCAAGCCAATCCGCTGTGGAAGAATCGGTTGTCTCGGCAGCCGTGATGGCGAATGTCGGCGCCAACGCTGTTGGGATCGATGTTACCTGAGTCACGGTCTGTGCGGAAGTCACCGTTATAAGATTGGTCTGTGTAGCGACATTGCTGCCTTCTGCGTTTGCTGCCGTCAGGGTGACGGTATACGTCCCGGCAGTTGAGTAGGTGTGAACCGGATCCTGAACCGAACTTAAACCGCCATCCCCGAAATTCCAACTCCACGATGTTGGAGTATTTGTTGAGGAATCAGTGAACTGGACCATCAGAGGGGCAGTCCCGGATGAGGGATTCGCGGTAAAACCCGCCACCGGTGCCGTAGCCCCGACTACGATGTACCCGGTCATAGTTGTAGCGTTGGTGCCAAGCGAGTTCGTTTCTGTCAGGGTCACCGAGTATGTACCATTGTTCACATAGGTGTCGGTTGGATTTTCCAGAGTGCTGCTATTGCCATCCCCAAAGCTCCAGCTCCATGATGCCGGTGACCCGGTTGATGCATCTGTAAACGTTATCAAAAGGGGTGCAGATCCTGATGTCGGTGAGGCAGAAAAAACGGGTAACGGGATGGTCGTTGCTGTCGCTGCAAAGTTGTATTTGTCACCGGGTACTGGGGTGGATGTACCGCTTGGTGTTGTAACAAGTACGTCAACCGGACCAACGGTTGTACTGGCCGGGGTTGTTGCGGTAATTTCTGTAGCGCTGACAACCACGAGATTGGTAACTGCTGTGCCGCCAACGGTTGCCGCAGTCGCTCCGGTAAAGCCCGTCCCGGTGATGGTTATTGCAGTGCTGGTGGAAACCGGGCCGTATGCTGGTGAGACGGTTGTCACGGTTGGAATTGCTGTATATGTGAATGCTCCCGTCTCGGTTAATATGCCACCGGGTGTGGTAATGACGAGGTTAGCAGCTCCGGCTGTGCCTGCCGGGGTTATTGCTGTGATAGAAGTAGAACTGACAACACCAAAACTGGTTGCTGCTACGCCGCCAAATGTTACTGCAGTAGTGCCGGTAAAGCCGCTACCGGTGATTATTACCAATGTGCCACCAGCAGTCGAACCGATTGCCGGTGAGACGCTTGTGAATGTCGGAGCCGAAGCTGTGTAGGTGAATAATCCCTTCCCGGTTGCGGGGCCATTGGATGTGGTGGTGACGATAACGTTAGCGACTCCGGCTGTGCCTGCCGGGGTTGTTGCTGTGATTGAAGTATCGTTGACAACTACAACACTGGTGGCTGCTGCGCCTCCAATGATTACCGCTGTCGCATTGGTAAAGCCGCTACCGGTGATTGTTACCAATGTGTCACCAGCAGTCGAGCCGGTTGCCGGTGAGATACTGGTTACTGTTGTTGCCGCCGATACAGGTAAGCAAATACCTGCAAAAACAAGCAGAACCATGCACCCGATGAAAAGGGTCTCTTGTCGGGTCACGGGGTATCACCTGGTATTTCATCGCCAATTCTGTAATCCATGATAAGACAGATCATAATTTTTACATCCTGTGCGCGATGGCACATAGTCGGTGCACACCCGAATACTGAAAAGCAGCGGTACGAACCGGCTTTTGGAGGATAGTGTACACACCAAATCTTTTTGTAAAGTACACTTAACACCTAGTATTATAAACATTATGTCATTTATCCAGAATATCTGTGCTTGATGAGCCGGTACCTCGAAACGAGTACCTGAACTGAGTTCGAAATGTTTGGGAAATTGAATAACCGTTGCGTGCCCGGTACCCTATATAGTGCCGGAAATTATTTCCTTCATGCGGGCTGTTTTTTTCATTTTATATTTTTATATTGAATATTATGCTAATCCGGCAAATTGATCATCCTTTTATACCCTTTTACTTCCACTGGAGATCACGGCAAATGTTACCTTATTTTATTTATAAAGCCCAGATCTCCGTTTCTTTAAATAGGGTTTAAATGAGGATCTGCCTGAAGATTGGTGCCGCGTTACGAGCGCTTTCAGGTTCGCGCGATCATATCCGGTTGTACTTATAAATTATTTTGAGTTATGACAAGAGGCAGCGGTGGTTCGCTCACAACATTGTCTCTCTAAAGAATATTTCAAGCCTCGTGAATGATGACCGTGGTAGTGAGTACTCTAAAGGGAATCCAGGGTGCATAACCCCAGGTTGCATACATTTTCTGCCTTCGGTTGAAGTAAAAAAATGAGTTATTCACGGTGAGCCACGCGGTGATGATACCCTCCGCGGATGTCTGCTTTTTTGTGCTCCCATGCAAACATTAACAAAAAATCCCGGCTCAGTCTCTCTTACCGGAGAGCAGCAACCATGAAATATCCCTTTCTTATCTCTATCCCTCATGGTGGCGTTGAGGTTCCGGCAGAGGTCGCTGGCCGGATCGCTCTTTCGGAGCAGGAGATCCGCTGGTACTGTGATCCCGCGACCCGGACACTCTTTGATTTTGGCGGTTCCGTGGAATCTACAATAGATACCCCCATATCCCGGATGGTTATCGATCTCAACCGCCCTCCGCTGCCCCTCCCTCCAAAGGACCCGGATGGTGTCATCAAGGTACTGACCATTGACAGCCAGAACGTCTACCTGCCCGGGCAACTCCCCGACCTGCCGCTTATCCACCGGCTGATGATGAAGTGGTATTTTCCCTATCACCAGCGCATCGATGAGCTCATCGACCGGTATCCCGTACGCATAGCATTCGACTGCCATTCGATGCTGCCGTACGGATCAGCTGAACAGAACGATGCCGGGAAACCCCGGCCGCTGATCTGCCTTGGAAACTATGGCGACCAGAACGGCCGGGCAAAACCCGGGAGCCTCACAACCTGCCCGGCAGACTGGATCATCCGTCTTGCAGATGAGTTCAGGGAAGAGTTTCCCGGAACCGGCGATGTGGCAATCAACACGCCTTTCTCCGGTGGCTTTATCTCGAACGCCCATTACTGGCGCAAAGGCATCCCCTGGATCCAGATTGAGGTGAACCGTACACTCTATGAGCCTCGTGGCACTCTGACGAATCCGACAGATATGATTGAGGAACGGATCCCGGCGTTGCAGAGCAGGATCTGGCTGGTTCTGACCCGGTTCTGGGAAGGGATCGCCGCTGAAGTAACCCCGGGCGGCGGAGAGCCAGCGGGATCGTATGATGAGGAGAGACCCGATACCCGCACCGGTACACCTATTCACGGGGCAGGTAACTGACCAGCGTATTCATGAACTGCTCCATGGCCCCATGCGGGATCGCAGGAGTCCCATATCCGGTTACAAGTGTGAGCCGGCCCTTAAATGTCGTCACCCCGAGTGCTATCCCCGGGGGATCGATCACGATACCGGCCACAAACGCGTTTGTTACAGCAAGGTTCTGCGAGAATGCAACGCACTCGTCCGGGATAATGCCAATGTTCCCCAGGAACGGGGGGTTTGCGTGGCGGGTAGCGTAGGTTGTTTTCATCGTCTTCACCCGCTCACGGATGCGGGCGAACCCGGCATACCCGAAGGATTCGAGGTCAACAGCAGAGGCAATGCCCGGGTTATGGGATTTGTGTGCCTGCATCGCATCGCGGGCACATGCAATCATCTCTTTTCCTGACTGCGTGTCCGGTTTCATCATGACCGGGAATGCGACGGACTGGTTACAGATCGTGTTGTTTTGGGAGACCAGATGGGGATTGTTGAGATACCTCCTGAGGTCAATGGAGACCATGACCGGCACCGGAAGGCCGGGTGGAGGCCTGATCGTCGTGCAGAGTGCCTGAAAATATGCCGCCAGCAGGACGTCGTTTACGGTTGCCCCCTGCAGTTTCCCGGTACGTTTTACCGCATCGAGACAGGCTGCAGGGAGTGTCCGTATCGCAAAGTCATGGGTACTGCCGTCCCCGGGCATGGCAGGAAATGCCCAGCCCTTTGGTGGATCTTCCGGTGCAGTCTGATCGCAGAGATTTTTGGCTTGCAGGAACCCGGCAAGCACCGTGGTGAGGGAGCGATCCGTTGGTTCTGTCTGTTGTGCCGCTTTGCGATCAGGGTTCCGGTAGCACTCAGCCAGCAGGCGGATGCAGGCAAGCAGCCCGTGGGCATCCATTGCCGCATGGTGCACGGTGATACAGAGCGTATCGCTGCAGTTTGTGCGGAGCAGGTGAAGGCATATCTGCGGGCCGGCTGCAGAGTCAACCGGTATGGCAAGTACCCTCGGAAGGTCACGGTACGGATCAGATGAGAGGTGGATACGGATGAGCGCGGCGCGGTTCGTTTCAGGCACATACTCCCAGTACGGTGCATCGCATTCGACAAACCGCGAGCCGAGAACGGGTACTTCGGCGAGTACCGATACTGCCGCTTCCATAAGGCGCCGTTCATCGATCAATCCCCCAAATGCGATCACCATATGCATAGACTGATCACCTAGTGCCTGGAGCGCGTAGTTAAACTGGTCCATCGGAGGTGCGGGAATACGGCAGAGTGGGGAATTGTTCATGTGCTGGGGCCTCATTTTAGCGTTAGTACCTGCTGAAATATCCTGAAAACCGGGTTCTGGCAGATCCCGGGTGCCGGTATCAGGAAGTGTGAAGAGATCTCGGTGTCCCGGCTCAAATGCATAGCGGCGGTCGTCAGGAATGGGCTTTTTAGAACCGGTGCAAAGGCCAGATATGCATTGGATTTTATAAAAGTAAGGGGTTCAGCCTTTGATCACGAAAAAACCGCAAATCTGCGTACCGGAGGATATAATATTAAATGGGATCAGGAAAGAACGATCGTTAATGATTTCCCTGCTCTATGTCGATGACGAGCCGGCATTGCTGGATTTGTGCCGGCTCTTTCTTGAGCAGGATGGAGACATATCTGTCGTTACGGTGTCATCGGTCGGTGAAGCGCTCACCCGTATGGCCTCGGAGAAGTTCGATGCCATCATATCCGACTACCAGATGCCTGAGGTTGATGGCATCACGTTTCTTCGCCGTGTACGTTCGCAGTTTCCCGAAATGCCGTTTATTTTGTTCACCGGCAGGGGGCGTGAGGAAGTCGTTATCGAAGCGATCAACAGCGGCGCGGATTCCTATGTCCAGAAAGGTGGGGATCCCCGTGCCCAGTTCAAGGAGCTTTCTCACCTGATCCGGCAGATCGTGCGGCGGAGAAAAGCCGAGAATGAACTGCGGCTGATGAAATTTTCTGTCGATCATGCATCTGAAGGCATTATCTGGATGCGGGAGAATGGCGATATCGCTTACTACAACGATGCCATCTGCGCGATGCTTGGCTACACACCTCAGGAATTCTCCCATCTCTCTGTCATGGATATAAGGCACGGATTCTCCCTGAACTCTTTTGCCGCAGGCTGGTCCCGGTTGAGTTCCCGGAAGAATGCCACCATAGAAGATATCATCAGAAAAAAGGATGGTACGTTTCTCCCGGTCGAACTGGTGCTCAACTACAACGAACTGGGGTCGGAATCGCTGATATTTGCGTTCATCCGTGACATCAGCGAACGGCGGCGTACGGAACGGGAACTTAAAGAAGCGTTCCGGCAGCTGATGACGACTGAGGACGGTGTGCGTCAGCAGTTCGAAGAGATCAAAAAGAGCGATTATGCCATACGGGAGATACAGCAGCGGTACCAGATGCTATCAGAGGAGACCGAAGACTGGATCTGGGAAAGTACTCCCGACGGTCGTTTCACCAGTTCAAGCGTGCAGGTACAGGATATTCTCGGTTACCGCCCGACAGAACTGGTGGGAAAGACGTTT